>JBAVUP010000161.1:0-76467 GCA_049696835.1 Desulfobaccales bacterium | reverse complement strand
CCCCTACCATTGCTTATGGGATTGGGGGAGGGGTTTGGGGAGGGGGGAAGGGCCGTCGGCCCTTTGCCCCCTCCCCAAAAAAGTGCCGCCCCCACGCCGGGCACCTCAGGCACAGAGCGCCATCCCGCTTACGCGGGGGGCGGGTCAGGGTGCGCGTGCGGGGTGCCGAGGTAGGGGAAACTCGTGAGGAGGTCGGTGTGCGGCCTGAGCCCGTCGGGCGGGATCTTGCCCTTTGAGAGCATGGCCAGGCGGTGCGCCACGATGTGGTCGGTGGGCAGGCGGCCGTTTGGGTACCCGCCGGGCTTGGCGGGGTTAAAGCTCAGCATGTCGGGCAGAACCCCCTCGGCATCGATTACGGCTCTGGCCTCTGCGCCGGTGTAGCCCCCGACGTGCTCTAACACGTGGATGAGCTGGTCGAGGAAGCGCTCCCGGTCGTGAGCCGGCTCGGTCCGGTTGAATTCCGGTTTGATCTCGTCGGTGAAGAAGAAGTTCGCGAAGGTCGGGTGGCCGGAGCGATCGACCGGAATGAGCTTGCCGGCACGGCGGATGCTGACCCGCCCCCAGATGCGCACCGCCGGGTTGGCGCCGAGAAGGCGCGTCGGTAGCTCAAACGCCATACTGAACACGTTATAGTTCGCAAAAAGGTCTTTGCCGGTCCACCGGCTCGGGTCCGGAGCTCCTTCGAGACCGGTGAAGTTTTTGCCGCCCTGGTGGTCGAACAGATTCAGGATTCCCGCGAAGTCGATGAAGAAAGCGTCGCTGCGAAGTCCGGCGAAGAACTTGTAGGGGCCCGACGTATTAATGTGCGGCTCGGGACCCAACGACACCTCGACGTCTTTGAAGATCGGCTCTCCGGCGGCCTCAGCCTTACGGGCCTCTGAGCCGGTTGCCAGGTAGACGGTCGCACGCTGCCGACCGTCTCGGGGCTCGGAGAACACCAGGCTGAGCGCCACGTCCGTCTCGAGGTCGCCGTCGTTGTCGATGTTGATCCGGTACACGGCGTCGGGGTGGAACGCCGCCCCCTTGGCGAACGAGTTACAGTTGAGGATCAGTACGGTCCTCGCCGGGTCCGTCGGTACTTGGAAGGCGTAGAGATCGGTAAGGTCGAGTCGAGTGTCCCCTTCGGGAGGACCGAGGTTCAGGCCAGTGAAGTGGTTCGACATGAGGTTCTCCTTACGATAACGTAGGGTAGCGTCCTTACAAGAAAGGGTAGTGATGGCTCTATGTACTGTCAAGAGACAGGGGGAAGAGGACTGAGCAAAAAAGGGGAGGCGATACAGAAAGGTGCGCCGTGCGCACCCTCTATTTCAGGGGGATGGGAGGGGAGCATGAGGGGAGGGTGGGGGAATTGACTTCCCCCAGCCCTCCCCTCAAATTTTTCTCTTCAGTGCCGAGGGCCGTTGGCCGCCTGGTCCTCGATCTGTTTCTGGGTGAGGCCGAAGCGGCGTTCCCGCTGTTTATAAGCTTCCAGGGCTTTCATGAAGTCGTCCTCCCGGAAGTCCGGCCACAGGGTCTCGGTGACGTACAGTTCGGTGTAGGCCGACTGCCACAGGAGGAAGTTGCTGAGGCGGTATTCGCCGCTGGTGCGGATGACGAGGTCCGGGTCGGGCATCCCCGCGGTGTAGAGGTAGCGGGAAAACAGGGCGGCGTCGATATCTTCGGGTTGGAGGCGCCCCGCGGCGATTTCCCGGGCCAGGCTCTTGACCGCCTGGACGATCTCGCTGCGCCCCCCGTAGCTCAGGGCCAGGGTCAGGGCCATGCGGGCCCCGTCCGCGGTGGCGGCGATGGTCTGCGCCAGGTCCCGCTGTACTTCCTCGGGGAGTTGGGAGAGGTTGCCGATGGCCTTGAGGGCGATCTGGTTCTCCTGCATCTCCGGCAGTTCCCGGTGCAGGTAGCGCCGCAGCAAGGCCATGAGGGCCCGGATCTCCATGCCGGGGCGTTGCCAGTTTTCTTCGGAAAAGGCAAACAGGGTGAGGTAGGAGATGCCCAGCCGGCGGGCCAGGCGGGTCACGGTCCGGACCGACTCGACGCCGGCCACGTGGCCCCTGACCCGGAGCAGCCCCCGGCGTTGGGCCCAACGGCCGTTGCCGTCCATGATAATGGCCACGTGCCGGGGCAGTTTATTGGGGTCCAGAGGCAGAGCAGATTCAGTCAATGCGGTCCTCCGGCCCCTTATAACTTTTCCCTTTCAAAATCAATCAACTTGATGGGCAATCTTTTAATAATCCTGATTCTTTTAACCGAAAACTGAAAACCGAAAACCGAAAACGGCCTCAAAAGGACATGATCTCCTTTTCTTTTTCGGCTGACTGGGCTTCCACTTTCTTGGTGTATTCATCCGTGATCTTCTGGACCTCGTCCTGGCCGCGGTGGGCGTCGTCCTCGGCGAGGATCTTTTCCTTCTTCATCTCTTTCAAATCCTCGTTGGCTTCCCGCCGGACGTTGCGCAAGGTCACCTTGGCCTCTTCCTCCATCTTCTTCACCATCTTCACCAGTTCCTTGCGGCGTTCGGTGGTGAGGAGCGGGATGGGCAGACGGATGATCTTGCCGTCGTTGACGGGATTCAGGCCCAGATCCGATTTGAGGATGGCCTTCTCGATGTCCCCCAGCAGCGTGGAATCCCAGGGCTGCACGGTGAGCAGCCGGCTCTCCGGGGCCGCCAGGGAAGCCACTTGGTCCAGGGGCATGGTGGTGCCGTAACATTCCACCTTGATGCCTTCCAGCAGGGCCACGGAGGCCCGGCCGGTGCGGACCCGGGACAGGTCACGGGCCATGGCCTCCAGGACTTTGTCCATCTTGCGTCTGGTTTCTTGCAAAACCTCATCTTTCATCGCCGCGCTTCTCCACGATGGTGCCCACCGCCTCCCCGAGCACCACCCTCTTCATATTTCCCGGCTCCAGCAATTTGAAGACGATGATGGGGATATGCTGTTCCATGGCCATAGTGATGGCGGTGCTGTCCATGACCCGCAGGGATTTTTCCAGGACCTCGAAATAGGTGAGCCGGGTGAGCATCCGGGCCCGGTCGTCCTTCTCCGGGTCCCGGTCGTAGATGCCCGCCACCCGGGTGCCCTTGAGGATGGCCTGGGCCCCGATCTCCGTGGCCCTGAGGGCCGCGGCGGTGTCCGTGGTGAAATAGGGGCTGCCGGTGCCGGCGCCGAACACCACCACCCGCCCTTTTTCCAGGTGGCGCATGGCCCGGCGGCGGATGTAGGGCTCCGCCACTTCGTTCATGGTGATGGCGCTCATCACCCGGGTGGGGATCCCGACCTTTTCCAGGGCGTCCTGGAGGGCCAGGGCATTGATCACGGTGGCCAGCATGCCCATGTTGTCGGCCACGGCCCGGTCGATCCCCTGGGCGCTGGCTTCCAGGCCCCGGAAGATATTGCCGCCGCCCACCACGATGCCCACTTCCACCTGCAGGTCCACCACGTCCTTGATTTCCCGGGCGATGGCCTGCAGGGTGGCCGGGTCCAGGCCGAATTTCTTCCCCGCGGCCAGGCTCTCGCCGCTCACCTTGAGGAGGATGCGGCGGTATTTAACGGTCTCCGGCGCCATGGGGCCCTCGCTCAGGCCCCCACCTGGTACCGGGTGAACCGCTTGACCTTGAGGTCCTTGCCCCCCACTTTAGCCCCCACTTCTTTGAGGAATTGGGTCACGGTGATGTCCGGGTTCTTCACGAAGGGCTGCTCCACCAGACAGACTTCCTTATAGAACTTCTCCAGGCGGCCCACCACCATCTTCTCGATGATCTTCTCCGGCTTGCCGCTCTCTTTGGCCTGGGCCTCAAAGATGGCCTTTTCCTTGGCCACCGCCTCCGCCGCGATGTCTTCCCGGGCCACGGCGAAGGGCGCGGTGGCGGCCACCTGCATGGCCAGGTCTTTGGCCGCGGCCTGGGCCTCCGGCGCGCCGCCGCCGCTCAGCTCCAGCATCACCCCGATCTTGCCGCCGTGATGGATGTAAGCCGCCACCAAATCGCCCCGGTACCGGGTAAAGTGCCGGATGCGGATGGACTCCCCGGTCTTGGCGATCACCTCATTGAGGTAATCCGTCACCGTCAGGCTGGGCCGGTGGGGGCAGGGCTGGCCCAGGAGGTCCTCCACCGTCTCCAGGGCCACCGCGGCCAGATGTTCCGTCAGCTTGGTCCCCAGGTCCATGAAAGCCGGGGTCTTGGCCACAAAATCCGTTTCACAGTTCACTTCCAGCAGCAGGCCGGAGCGGTGATCCGGGGCGATATAAGCCCAGATGGCGCCCTCGGCGGTCTCCCGGTCGGCCCGCTTGGCAGCCACCGCCAGACCCTTCTGGCGGAGGTAGGACACCGCGGCCTCCAGGTCCCCGCCCGTTTCCTGCAAAGCTTTTTTGCAATCCATCATCCCCGCGTTGGTTTGGTGCCGCAGGGTTTTTACCAGTTCCGCCGTAATTTCCAACGTCCGTCTCCTTATATGCAGGGGGGCATTTTCACTACCCCTCTCCTGTCTCCTGTCCACACAAGCAGTAAATCATGTTCCTTGGGAACACGCGAAACCATGAAAAGTTCGTAGGGCGGGCGTCTCGCCCGCCGTTGGCGTCTCGCCCGCCGTTGCCGAAAGTACCTAGTGCGTAGGACGCACGAAAGACTTTTCGGAATATGAGCCTTCGCTTCAGCCCTAAAGAATTATTATCTGTGGCACAGGCTTTCCAGCCTGTGCGGATAACCTTTTCAAGCCAGAGGGTCAGGATGAGGGTAAAAACCCTCCCCTTACGCCTCCACCTCCGCCGCCGCCTCCGCCGCCGGAGCCGCCGCCGCTTCCGCCTCGGCTTCGACCATTTCCTTGTCGGTTATGGCCTGGAGCCGCTCTTCCGCCAGCTTCTTGCCATCCAACACCGCGTCGGCCACCCGGGAGGTGAGGAGGCGAATAGCGCGAATCGCGTCGTCGTTCCCCGGGATGGGATAATCAATCTCCGTGGGATCGCAGTTGCTGTCCACGATGGCCAGCAGCGGGATGCTCATCTTCCGGCCTTCCGCCACCGCGATGTCTTCCTTCCGGGGGTCCACCACGTAGACGATATCGGGCAGCCGGCCCATATCCTTGATGCCCCCCAGGGACCGTTCCAGCTTAGCCGCCTTCTTTTCCATCATCAGGACTTCTTTTTTCGGGAAGCGCTTCAGCGAGCCGTCTTCCTTCATGGCCTCGAACTCCTTGAGGCGGGCAATGGAACGGCTGATGGTCTGGTAGTTGGTCAGCATGCCCCCCAGCCAGCGGTGGTTGACATAGAACATGCCGCAGCGCCGGGCCTCCTCCGCAATGGCGTCCTGGGCCTGCTTCTTGGTGCCCACGAACAGCACGAGGCCGCCGTCGGCGACCTTTTCCACCACATAGTTGTAAGCGACCTTGAAAAACTGCACCGTCTTTTGCAGGTCGATGATGTGAATGCCGTTTCTGGCCCCGAAGATGTAAGCTCCCATCTTGGGATTCCAGCGGCGGGTCTGGTGGCCGAAGTGCACCCCGGCCTCCAGCAGCTCCTTCATGGTGACGTACGACATAAACCTTCCTCCTGGTTGGTCCGCCGCGCCGCCGCCGGCGGGGCCACCGACCCATCCGGTCGGCACCAGCCCGCCCTGACGGCGCGTGAGTAGTGTAATTCAAATCATAATTTTATAACAAAAATGGCTGGGCTTCACAAGGTTTTTGGGGGAGGAAAATGAGATATTCTCTGATAAGGAGGGGGCGTCGGGGAATTCGCCTTTGCGCCAACATGACCACCTGCCTTCTGCCCAGGCTTTTTCCCCATCAGGCGGCTTATGAAAATATATCATCTATTTTTTCTTGGGGCTTAAACCGTTGATGTATAGTAGTAATCTTGCAGCAAAAGATATGGGCGTAGGGCGGGAAAGCGTAGCGCATCCCGCCTTCGGCAATCAGGTCAGGCCTGATTTATGCTACAATATATTCGCGCCTTTGTTCCTGGCGGCATGTTCTTTTTCACGGTCACGCTGCTGGAACGCCGCCGGAAACTAATGATGCTAAAGGCGGGATGCGCTACGCTTTCCCGCCCTACGTGCTTGTCTTCAGATAATGGCATTTTTGTAGACGAGTAATCATCCCAGCCTGTTCTCTATTTTTCGACATAAGCTGTTTAATACTGAGATAGCCGTAATGCGCCGGGGGGAGTCTTTATGAACTTCGAGATGTATGAAAAAAGGATGCGCAGCGATTACGCTGGCCTTGCCGAAACTATAGGGGCAGTGCTCACGGCAGCGATAGAGGCGCACCCCAACCTCCGATTGCAGCAGATAAAGCACCGCGCCAAGGACCCAGAGTCTCTTAAGGAAAAACTTGAAGAAGCCGGTGCCCTTGAAAGTGAAAATATTGAAGAAGTTATTAAGGACCTGGCCGGATGCCGTCTTGTTTTTTACACTAATTCCGACGTTTCCCGGTTCTTGTCATCTGGCATTGTTAGAGATAACTTCGAAGTTGATTGGGACCGGACTAAAATTCACCACCCAAGTCCGGATACGAGTAGCGCCACCGAGCTCTTCATTTCGACCAACTATGTAGTGCGCCTTAACGATCAACGTGTTGCCCTTCCCGAGTATGCCCGCTTTCGTGGTATGTGGTGTGAAGTCCAAGTTCAGACAACGTTAAATCATGCGTGGTCAGAGATGGCGCACGACACCATTTATAAAAAGCCAAAGCTAAAGGGTTTCGGTGGCAGATTGATGCAGGGCATTGAACAACGCATGAAGAAAATAATGCATGATTATCTATTGCCTGCTGGCTACGAATTCCAGAAAGTTGCCACCGATTTTGAACGTCTATCTAGCGGGAAGGAGCTATTTGATCAAGGCGCATTGACACCGCTTGCGAGTTGTAAAGACAATAATGAGCGACATGATTTGCTGGAAAGGTTCGGTACATATGTACTTCCGAATTATGACGACTTACAGAGCGTTCATCCTGAAATCCGCTCGGCGGTTGTTTCGGCCATAAAACAAGCGCGCGAGACACCGATGCGCCCGATTGATACGCCGTTTGGTGCACTCCCTGGCTACACTGTTGAGCAGGTCGTGAGTGTCGCGGTTGATATTCTCCATCAATTACGTTTGCGTCACCTCGACGAAGTGGCCGTTGAGGCGACTTTCAATGCCATTTGTGAGCTCTTTCCAGGAGCGAAAAGTGATGAGGAACGTAAATTTTTATTACAATCCGCGGAAAAGCTCTCCAGACACGACCTTAATATTTGGAAACAGGTGGGTCCTCTTATTCAACAATTATTGGTGCAGCGCATCCGCAGAATAGACATTGGAGAGCTCGCCTCCATTAAACCTGTTGTAATGGAGGTGCTTGGGCAAGTGCTCCAACCGGAAGTAGAAGGCACTTCAAGTACATACAAAACCCTCACAATTCACAAAGGCTCGGTTGTGCCAAGCGAGATGCTAACAGAAATTCGGGCCACCGCTATCGAGATTCTTAAGTCTTTATTCAGGGAAGCTAAAACCGATGCTGAGCGTCGTGAAGTTGTGCAAAGACTATCCACTGCAACGACAACGCCATACATTGGCAATTATTCAAATGAGCTACTAAAAACCATATTAGACGATACGGCCAATATTGTTGAGTTTTACAAAGAGGTCGCGGTCGATCAGAGCTATGAGCTCCTTCAACAGCTTGAACATGACCTTCTTTGGCTATACCGACGGAACCGTGATATGCCTAGCGACACCGCGAATGATCCGACAATCGCAATTTCCCGTCAAAGCCTGACCGAGCAAATTCTTGCTTTCCGCGACCTTTTGAACAGTAACCAGGAGTTTGTTGTCTATAAGACGTTGGTGGGATTTCAGTCGGTTTTTCCAGCGGCATGGGAGAATGCGAGCTTCGATTTTGAGGCAGAGGAAGAGTACCGCAATCAACAATTAAAAAAGCTTCTCGACGAAGTCACCGAAGAGAACGCCGACGAATGGCTCTCTGTGTTGTCGCGATGCGCCCAGACGGAGTCAAAGGATCTTGCTACTTTCCCAAGCTTTGGGCGCTTTTTGGAAGAGCTTGGAAGATCGAAGCCTCATATAGTAATCACTTACCTCGACCGGCTGGATGAACGGCTTGCAAACTTCCTGCCCGCGATGTTAAGTGGACTTGAAGGTGGACCAAAAGAAGGCGTTGCACAAGAAAAGATTCGGCATTGGATTGATATCCGCCAATATTTGCCCCAATTAATCTGGTATCAGCGATTCGCTGCAAATTTCGATGTGCATTTACTTGAACGAGCTTTGAGTGCAGCAATCGAAGTCGGCAATGATGATGCCATTTTTAATGCAGTTAGCACTAGCGTAGCACGCCACGGAGACGTCGCAGGTGGATTGATTGATAGGCTTTTTCTGCCCGCTATCGACTACTTAACCGAGAAGGGCGACACCAGGTGGGTGAACGCCTTATGGGCTTCTCAAACAAATAGGGCGCTGCTTCAGGATTTGAATTCGGAGCAGGCGGACCAGGTGCTTGCAAGTTTGATCCGACACCCTCAGATAGACTATCATGTTGATGATGTCTTGGCGTCAATCGCAGCCTCTTGGCCAACGAAGGTGGTTGACTTTTTCGGCTCTAGGTTGAAATTCGAACTAAAATCAACGACCGGCGACAAACTGAGATTTAAAGCAATACCATTCCAGTTTCTCCGCCTGCATGAGCAACTCGCGAAAATCCCGGAATATTTAGTGGAAGAGGCTCGATCCTGGTTTAAGGAAGACAAGCTATTTTTCCAATATCGCGGCGGTCAGTTACTCTCAAGTGTCTTTCCAAATTTACCGCCCGAGTTTGAGCACATCCTACAAAATCTCATAAAAGGCAGTGACAGAACTGACCTTGAGTTTGTAGCTAAGATTTTGCGTAATTATGAAGGAAAGACCTTTATAAATGGCCTTTGCAAAGAGATCGTGGCCCTTCTGCCATTAGAAGACCCGCTATTAAACGAAGTAGATGCAGCCCTGGATTCGACCGGCGTGGTTACCGGAGAATTCGGATTTGTGGAAGCATATAAACGCAAGAAGACGGAGCTTGAGCTGTGGCTTAGCGATCCGCGGGAAAGTGTTCAGTTATTCGCAAGAAGCCATGTGCTGAGCCTGGACAGACGAATTGCCGCCGAGCAACGCAGGAGTGAAGAAGATTTGGAAATGCGTAAGCGCGAATACGGCGATGATGGCCCCGATAAACGAAACGATTGATGCCACATCACTTGCCAAAATCATAATCCCTTAAAAATTCAAATTAAGTACAGATATGATCTGGATAATGACATGGACCCCTCTGAGGTCTTAGCCGCCGATTCAGTCCAGGCCTCGGAAAGTGCGCCAACCAGCCTCTCCCTTCTGGTAATCTCTCTTTCAAGTTCTATAGTCAAACTCAAGTGATCTCAATCCGGTCAGGATATTTCGGCTTTTCTTAGGGGCGCTGCGGGCTGTGCCCCAGGTTTATCTCATTTTCACTGTGAAATGAAACCAACCTGCTACGTAACTTATTAATATCTTATATTCTTTTAGCCGAAAACAGAAAACAGAAAACAGAAAACGGTATGAATGCGTCACAGAAGCGGCACCCATGCGAGAGAAAAGCGGCCAGGTGACGAGGCCTGGCGGCTAATAATCGAGATAAATCAGCCACCTGGCGGTTCGGAAGCGCGATTTTTCCCCTGAACGGCACAGGGCAGCGCCGCCTGACCGGGCTCAAGGGGGAAAATTACGGAGTTATGGTAGGCCGGATGGCGTCGGCCGTCGGCGGTTCAGGCTCGCTGAAGGTGAAGTGGCGCAGTTCCGGGTTCCTCCAGAGCACGAAGCCCGCCACCAACGCCGCCAGAAAGCTGCCGCCGGTGATGGCCGGGCCGGCCCCCACGAAGTGGGCTGCGCCGCCGTAAAGGATGCTGCCCAACGGCGCAAAGCCCATGACGATCAGGCCGAACAGGCTCATGATGCGCCCCCGCAGGGCGTCGGGCACGTTGAGCTGGAGCAGGCTGTTGCCGGTGGACAGCTGGGTCACCATACCGAACCCGGCCAGCGAGATAAAGCCCAGGGCGGCGTAATAGTTGCGGCAGAGCCCCAACCCCATCAGCCCCAGGAGAAACAGGCCCTGGCCCGCCAGAAACGAGGGCATGGGCGGGTGATGTTGCAGGCGCCGGGCCAGGGTGAGGCCCCCCGCAAAGGCTCCCACCCCGCTCGTGGCCATGAGGAGCCCGAAGCCGCCGGGTCCCACCCCCAGGGTATCCCGGGCCAGGATGGGCAGCAGCACGAAATAGGGCATGGCCAGGACCGCCACCGTGGTCATGAGCACCAGGACCAGCTTGAGTTCCCGGCGCTCCAGCAGGTAATCCAGGAGTTCTTTCCAGGCCCGCACGAAGGGGGTCCAGGTCGCCGGCTGGGTCGGGGGCAGCTGCATGAGCACCAGGGCCACGAGCACCGCCAGGAAGCTGACGGCATTGAGATAGAAGCAGTTGGCCATGCCCACCGCGGCGATGACCACCCCCCCCACCGCCGGGCCCGCCACCCGGGTGGCGTTGAACAACGTCGAGTTGAGGGCGATGGCGTTGGGGAGGTCCGGCTTACCCACCAGCTCCACGATGAAGGCCTGGCGCACCGGGATATCGAAGGCCATGGCCGTACCAGACAGAAAGACCAGGACGCACAGCATCCAGACCTGGATCAGCTTGATATCCACCAGCACTCCCAGGGCCAGGGCCAGAAGCATGAGGACGGCCTGGGTTAAAAAGAGCAACCTGAGCTTGTGGGTGTGGTCGGCCACCACCCCGCCCAGAAAGGAAAAGAGCAACACCGGCAGGGTCTGGAGGGCTCCCACCAGACCCAGGTAGAACGCGGAATTGGTGAGCACCAGGACCAGCCAGCTAAAGGCAATGGATTGCATCCAGGAGCCGGTGAGGGAGATCAGCTGGCCGAAGTAGTACAGCCGGAAATTCCGGTGGCGCAAGGCTGCAAAGGTGGAAAACCGCACCGGGGCCATCTCGATGTTCTCCCGCCAGGATTTACCGGCCGACGTCAGCCGGGAGGCGAACTACCCGGGCCAGACCATAAGCCGTACTGTCAATTTTAGAAAAAGACCCGCACTTCCGCAATGGGTTGCGTCGGAACCTTAGAACATTGACGAAACCCGGCTGGCCCCGGTGGCGCGGGATCCCGGCGCCGCGCCGGCGGTCAGGCCTTGACAAGTACCCGGTCCGGAGCCTATATAGATATGAAATACTTACGATTGCGGAGACCTGGGGAATGTTTGCCGTGAAACACCTGCTCGAAGCCCTGACCTCCATCCTGGATCTGGCCCTGACCGTGTACATGTGGATCATTATCGCCCGGGCCCTGCTCTCCTGGGTCAATCCCGACCCCTATAATCCCATCGTCCGGTTCCTCTACAACATCACGGAGCCGGTGCTGGGATGGGTCCGGGGCCGGGTCCCCTTGATCTTCGGCGGTCTTGACCTCTCCCCCATCCTGGTGTTGCTGGCCATTGTATTCCTGCAGCGCTTCCTGGTCTCCACCCTCTGGGACCTGGCCCAGCGCCTAGGCTGACCGGGTCTCTGCCGCTCCATGGCCCCCTTTTTTCAACCCACCCGCCAGGGATATGTGCTGCGCCTGACGGTGGTGCCCGGGGCCCAGCGTACCCAGGTGGTAGGGCTGCACGGCGACCGCCTCAAAGTGCGCCTGGCCGCGCCCCCGGAAAAAGGCGCGGCCAACCGGGAACTCATCGCCTTTCTGGCCCGCAGCCTTGACCTCCCCAAGCATGCCCTAAAACTCACCCTGGGCGCCCAGAGCCGGGCCAAAGTGGTGGCCGTCCACGACCTGTCCCCGGACCTGACGGATCGCCTCCGCCGACTGGTTCCCCACTCCGAGTAAACCGCCGGCTCCCCGCCAACATCCTGCCGCCGTCCTTGACAAGGGGTAGACCGATGCTCACATTTAAGGGCATATGTCAAGGTGAAAAGCCATCTTTAATCCTCAAGGGGTTACGGTCACTTCGGGATGAGGAATTATTACGAGATCCTCGAGGTCTCGCGAGAGGCCACGCTGGACGAAATCAAGATCGCCTACCGGCGGTTGGCTCTCAGGTATCACCCGGACAAGAACCCCGGCGATAGGGTGGCGGAGGATCAATTCAAGCAGATTTCCCAGGCCTACCAGGTGCTGGCCGACTCGGAAAAGCGCCAGCTTTACGACCTCTATGGCGATGCCGGGTTGGCGGGCCTGGATGTGGGCGGTTTCAACGGCTTCGAGGATATCTTCAGCTCCTTCGGGGAGGCCTTCGAGGATTTCTTCGGGTTCGGGCGTGGCCCCGGCCGGCCGGATGAGCCCCACCCCGGCGCCGACCTGCGGCAGCGGGTGGTGGTGACCCTGGATGACGTCGCCCGGGGCCTGAACACCGCCTTGAGCGTGGAACGGCGCGCCCCTTGCCGCCGCTGTCAGGGCAGTGGGGCCGAACCCGGGAGCCAGCGCCTTGCCTGCCCCCTCTGCCAGGGTACGGGCCAGGTGAGCCAGTCCAAGGGGCTCCTAAAAATCCTCAATACCTGCCCGCAATGCCAGGGGGTCGGCACCGTCATCGCCTCTCCCTGTGCCGCCTGCCAGGGAACCGGGATCACCAAAGAAAAGACGCAGATCCAGGTGCGCATCCCCCCCGGGGTGGATACGGGCACCCGCCTGCGGCTCCGGGGCGAAGGCGAAGCAGGAATCAACGGGGCGCCGCCGGGTGACCTCTACCTGGAAATGTATGTCACCCCTCATCCCGTCTTCACTCGCAAGGGGAAGGATCTCTATTATCGGACCCAACTCTCTTTCGTGGAAGCCACCTTGGGGACGGAAGTGGAGGTTCCCACCCTGACCGCCCAAACCAGCCTGGCGATTCCCCCCGGCACTCAGCCCGGGGCCACCTTCCGCTTGCCCGGCCTGGGCTTGCCCTGCCTGCGGGGCAAGGCCCCCGGGGATTTGGTGGTGATCGCGGACCTGCAAACCCCTATTTGGCTTTCCGACAAACAAAAACAACTCCTGGCAGAGTTTCTCAGGCTGGAGGATTCCGGCGACCTAGAGGGGGTCAAGGGTATGGCAGGAAAGGAAAAGGGGATCAGGGGTAAAAAAGACTGACAACCGGCGTCCCCCGCCCTTCTTGCAAGAAAAAACCAGGGGCGCGATGTGCACCCCACGGATTCCTAACCCTAAGCGATAACCCCTGAACCCTGTTTTCAGGAATACTTCAGATTCTCCGCCTCCAGGGCCCGGATGCGGTCCCGCAGGATCGCGGCCCGCTCGAACTCCTGCTTCTTGGCCGCGGCCTGCATCTCCTTTTTCAAGCGTTTAATGGTGGCGGGATGGTTGTCCACCAGATACGGCGCCTGTTCCTCCGCCGCCAGGGGTACCGTGACGTAATCGGCCTCGTACACCGAGGCCAGCACGTCTTTGATCTTGCTCTGGATGGACTCCGGGGTGATGCCGTGCTCCCGGTTGTAGGTGTCCTGGAGGTGCCGCCGCCGGTTGGTTTCCCCGATGGCCGCGGCCATCGACGGGGTAACGTGGTCGGCGTAAAACATGACCTGGCCATGGACGTTGCGGGCGGCCCGCCCGCAGGTCTGGATGAGGGAGCGCTCCGAGCGCAGAAAGCCTTCTTTGTCCGAATCCAGAATCGCCACCAGGGAGACTTCCGGCAGATCCAGCCCCTCGCGCAGCAGGTTAATGCCGATGAGGACGTCAAAGACCCCCAGGCGCAAATCCCGAATGATCTCCATGCGTTCCAACGTAGTGATATCGGAATGGAGATACCGCACCTTGAGGCCCAGGTCCTGGTAGTACTCGGTGAGGTCTTCGGCCATGCGCTTGGTCAGGGTGGTGACCAGCACCCGGTGCCCCCGGGCCAGACGGACCCGGATCTCCCCTAAGAGGTCGTCCACCTGGTTGGCCGCGGGTTTGACGAGGATCTCCGGGTCCATGAGACCAGTAGGGCGCACGATCTGCTCGACGATCCGGCCCTTGGCCTTCTGAATCTCATAGGGGCCGGGAGTGGCCGAAACATAGATGAGCTGCCGCACCCGGGTCTCGAATTCCTCAAAACTCAAAGGGCGGTTGTCCAGGGCCGACGGCAGGCGGAAGCCATAGTCCACCAGCGTCTGCTTGCGGGAGCGGTCCCCCCGGAACATCCCATGGAGCTGGGGCATGGTGATGTGGGACTCATCGATAACCACCAGGGACTCCCGGGGCAGATAGTCCAGCAGGGTAGGGGGAGGCTCCCCCGGGGCTCGGCCCGTGAGGTGGCGGGAATAGTTCTCGATACCATGGCAGTAACCCAGCTCTTTCATCATCTCCAGATCGAAGCGGGTGCGCTCCTCCAGGCGCTGGGCCTCCAGGAGCTTCCCCTGCTCCCGAAACCAGGCCAGCCGCTCGCCCAACTCCGCCTCGATGGCGGCCATGGCCTGGCGGCGCACCAGGTCCGGCGTGACATAGTGGGAGGCGGGATAGACCGTTATCTTCTTCAGAGAGCGTATGGTCTGGCCTCGGAGAGGGTCGATCTCCCGGATGGCCTCCACCGTGTCGCCCCAGAACTCTACCCGGATGGCCCGGTCCTCTTCATAAGCCGGAAAGATCTCCACGCGATCCCCCCGCACCCGAAAGGTGCCCCGGTGAAAATCCATGTCGTTTCTCTCGTATAAGATTTCGACCAGCTTGCTCAGGACCTCCCGCCGGTCTTTCTCCATACCCTCTTCCAGGTAGAGCAGCATGCCGTGGTAAGCCTCGGGGGAGCCCAAGCCGTAAATGCAGGACACGGAGGCCACAATGATCACGTCATTGCGGTCGAACAGCGACCGGGTGGCGGAATGGCGCATCCGGTCGATGGCTTCGTTGATGGAGGAATCCTTCTCGATATAGAGGTCGGCCTGGGGCACATAGGCCTCCGGCTGATAATAATCGTAGTAGCTGACAAAATACTCCACCGCGTTGTGCGGGAAGAAATCCTGGAATTCGCCGTACAGCTGGGCCGCCAGGGTCTTGTTGGGGGCGAGCACCAACGTGGGCAGATTCTCCTGGGCGATAACGTTGGCGATCGTAAACGTCTTCCCGGAGCCGGTAACCCCCAACAATACCTGGTGGGAATGACCGGACCGCACCCCCGCCGCCAGCTTGCGGATGGCCTGGGGCTGGTCGCCCTTGGGCGTAAAGGAGGTGACTAAGTGGAATTGGTCGGGCATACTAAGGTTAAATCGGAATTAGGTATAAGAAAAGATAACATTTTTTGCAGGAAAGAGCTAAGGCCTGCGGCCTTAGTCTTTCCGCTAAGAAACTGGGGGATGGGGCTAAGGGCTTTTTGTAAGTGCCCTTACCCCCTCCCCCAGACCCCCACCCCCAATCCCTTAATGGTGAGCGCCAAAAAGCCGGGTAAGGCGGGGCGTGGCAACCCCGCCTGCCCGCAATCAACTTATCTTCCCCTTACTTCTCGCCCATCAGTTTGTCGAATTCTTCCACGGTCATGGCGGGCGAGGTGCAGAAGCTGATGCCGGTCATTTTGCCCAGGGCCACGGAGGTCTGCATGGCCGCCTCCACCCCCGGTAAGTCCACGATGAGGAGCAGGTCGGCCATGCCCAGCATGGCGTACATAGCCTTGACCTGGCCCTTCTGTTTTTTGATCAAGTCCACCGCCTTCTTGGTCCGTTGAGAGCTGATGCCCTTAACGCCTTCCGCCGAGTACTTGCCGAACATCAAAAAAGTGGCCATAAAAAACCCTCCTGTAAAATTAATGGGGGTGATTCTCGGTTTCGTCTATTACCTCTCTTGGGCCGTGGATGGCCCTCCTTCTGGGGGTTGGAAGGGGGGCTTGAGGGAGGGGCAGGGGCCCCTTACAAAACAGCCCATGGCCCTCCCCCCAATGAATTACTGCTCTTGCTGGTCAGGGCTCGTAAGAGCCCGACCCACAAAAGGGGAAATATTTTCTCAGCTCTTGACCTTCCAGATGGTCCCCTGGGGCGTATCTTCCAGGAGGATATCCAGGCCCAGCAATTGTTGGCGGATGGCGTCGGCGCGGTTCCAGTCCTTGTTTGTTCGGGCCTCGGTCCGTGCCTGGATGAGTTGTTCGATTTCTTCCGGGGAGAGCTTCAGCTCAGCGGCTTTTTGCCGCAGGGTGGTGACCATGGTCTGGGGGTCAGCCTGGAGGAGGTTCAGCACCCGGCCCAGGTCCAGCAGTTCGTCGTACATTTCCCGGAGGATGGTGAGATAGCCCGGGTCGGAGGACGGCGACTCCAGGAGGCGATTGAGCAGGCGCACGGTCTCGAACAGGTAGCCCAGAGCCTGGGCGGTATTGAGATCGTCATCCATGGCGGCGTCGAAGCGGGCCCGCAGGGAGCCGAAGCGGTGAAATTCCTCCAAGGTGAGGTTGTCGGGATAGGTGTCGACGGGGTGTTGGGGCTTCAGGTCCGGGTATGGCCGCAGCACTTCCTGCATCCGGGCCAGGCAGGCATAGAGGCGCAGCAGCGCGGTCTCCGCTTCGGCCAGGGCCGTGTCGGAAAAATCCAGGGGACTGCGATAGTGGCAGTTGATCAGGAAGAAGCGCACCACCTCCGCGGGGAAGCGGGCCAACACCTCCTTCACCGTGAAGAAATTCCCCAGGGACTTGGACATCTTTTCCTGGTCGAGGGTGAGGAGGCCGTGGTGCAGCCAGTAGCGGGCAAAGGGCTTGCCCGTGGCCGCTTCCGACTGGGCCAGTTCATTTTCATGGTGCGGAAATACCAGATCCTGGCCGCCGCCGTGCAGGTCGAAGGTCTCCCCCAGGTAGTGCATGCTCATGGCGGAGCACTCGATGTGCCAGCCCGGCCGCCCTGGTCCCCAGGGGCTGTCCCAGGCCGGTTCTCCGGGCTTGCTGCCCTTCCACAGGACAAAATCCAGGGGGTCTTCCTTGTTGGGGTCCACCTCGATGCGGGTCCCGACTGCCATATCCTCTATCTTCTGCCCCGACAGCTTGCCATAGCCCGGGAAGCGCCGCACCCGGAAAAAGACGTCGCCGCCGCCGGCATAGGCAAAGCCGCGCTCCTCCAAGCGCCGGATGAGGTCGATGATCTGGGGGATATGCTCCGTGGCCTTGGGTTCGATTTCAGCCGGCGGCAGGCCCAAGGCGGCCATGTCCTCCTGGAAAGAAGCGATGTAGCGCTCAGCCACTTCCTTCCAGGATAGGCCCAGTTCCTGAGCCCGGCGGATGATCTTGTCATCTATGTCGGTAAAATTGCGCACCCAGGTGACCTGAAACCCCCGGCGCCGCAGGTAGCGGACCAGGACCTCAAAGGCCACGGAGGAGCGGGCGTGGCCCAGGTGGCAGTCATCGTAAACCGTCACCCCGCAGGCATACATCCCCACTTTTCCCGGGGTGAGGGGCTTGAAGGATTCTTTGCGTCTGCTTAAGGTATTATACAGTTGCATAGGAAAAAGGGGGTTGACAAGGTCGGGAATTTAGGCGAAGTCAATCTCCAGTCAGTCTGCCGGTTAAGGCAGCCAGCAAGGGGGAAATGATGTCCGACATCATCAGTCAGGTTACCAAGAACGCCCGGGAAGTGATCTTCCTTTCCCTGTCCGAGTATAAAGGTCATCGCCTCATCGATATTCGGGTGCATGTGCCGGGGGATCAAGAAGGAGACTGGGTGCCCACCCGCAAGGGAGTCTCCATCGCGGTGGGACTCTATCCAGCCTTCAAACAGGCCCTGGCCGAATTGGAAAAGGCCATGATTCAGCAGGGCCTCCTGGATGCCGAAGACCTGGATTCCCCCGACTAAGCCCTAAGATTAATTACTATACTGAATCTCGCCTGCCGATGCAATGAAAAGGCACCCGGAGAGAGCCGGGAAGGCCGTCGGGAGGCGCAGCCGTCATCCGGCCGGCGGCATGCCGCCGCGCTGGTCCGTGATTTCAGTTCACCTTAAGGAAATTACGCGACTGGTCGTTGCAGGGATGGGTATGAGGTTCCAAGGGGATGACGGCGTGAACGGCTATGGCTGTTTCCTGGCGCTCCGGCGACGGTTTTTGTCCCGGTAAAGCCGGCGGTCCGCCTGAGTCAAGAGGTCAGCGGCGCTGATCGGTTTATGGGGATGGAAGCGGGCGTAACCCAGAGACAGGCCCACCGGGAGTTCCGGAAAGGCCGCGGCCAGCTCCTGCTCCACCTGTTGCCGCAAGAGGTGCAGACGGGAGAGAGGGCTGTGTAAAAGGCAAACAAATTCATCCCCGCCCAGGCGCGCCAGCACTTCCCCCTCTTGCATTTTTGCCGACCAGATGCGGGCCAGTTGGATTAAGAAGATGTCACCCAACTGATGCCCCCAGTGGTCATTGATGGCTTTGAATCCGTCCACATCCGCGATGGACACCAGAAACGGCCTGGTGCCCTGGCAAGCCCGCCGCAGGACACCATCCCAATAGCGCCGATTATACGCGCCAGTGAGACCGTCCCGCTGGGCTTGAGCCAGGAGGGTTTTTTGGGTTTGAGACAGCCGCAGTCCCGCTTTGACCTTGGCGCGCACCTCTACAGGATCAATGGGCTTGGTGATGAAGTCGTCAGCCCCATGGGCGATACCATCGCCGATATATCTCTTTTCCAGGGCGGTGAGGAAAATGAAAAAGCTGTCCTTGAGGGCGGGGTTCGACTTAAAGGCCTGGCAGACTTGGGGTCCATCCATGCCCGGCATCATCCAGTCGCAGATGATCAGATCCGGCTTTTGCGTGCGGGCCTGGGCCAGCGCCCGGGGTCCATCGGGGACGCAAACCACCCGGTAGCCGTCTTTTTCCAAAAATTTCTTCAGAATCTGGAGACAAGCCGGGTCATCATCGATCACTAGTATGTGATGCGTAGAGGACTCGGGCAGTCTCCGGCATCCGGCTCGAAGCTGCCGGGAGTAGTCAGTCATTTCCTTCCTCCTGCGGCCAATCCATGGTTACCCTCTGGCCAGCCGGTCTATCTTCTCCACCAGTTCCTGGGCTCGAAAGGGTTTGATCAAGAGGGGAGGGAGATCGTGCAGGGATTGGCTCAGGGTGGCGTCATGGCCGGTGACTAGGATCACGGGGATGGTCTCGGTTTGTGGATCTTTCTGCAGGGCATGGTACAGATCCATGCCGCTGTGGAGCACCCCTTGGGGACGCACCGGCAACCCCATGTCGATCGTAATCAAGGAGGGCTCCAGACGGCGCGCTCCTTCCAGGCCGTCGTCGGCGGTTATGGCAAAAGCCGTGCGGTAGCCTTGCTTTTGCAGAATGCGGGCCATGACATCCAGGACTTTGGGTTCGTCTTCCACCAGGAGGATCAAGGTGCCCTCTGGCGGCCCCTGGACCTGGAAGCCCCGTTCCCGATCCTCCGTACGACGCCAAAACAGGGATTGGGAGGTTACCAGGGGAAGCGTGAACGATGCCGTGGTGCCTTGCCCCGGGCCGGGGCTGCTCAGCCAGATCTGACCCCCCATGAATTCCACCAGGTTTTTACAGATGGCCAATCCCAGACCCGCGCCGCCGAATTGCCGGGTGGAGGAGCCGTCTGCCTGGACGAATTTTTGGAACAGGATCTCCTGGGTCTCCGGGGGGATGCCGATCCCGGAATCCCGTACTTGAAAGCGTACGTGCCCCTTGGCCGGGAAAGATCGGGCCTGGACCCGCACCTCGCCTTTGGCGGTGAACTTGATGGCATTGGCCACTAAATTCAAGAGAATCTGTTGCAGCTTGCCGGGGTCCGCCCGCACCAGAACCTGGCGGCGGGGCGTACGAAAGGTCAAGCGCAATTTTTTCTGCTCCGCCTGCAACCTGGTCAGCTTTTTCACCTGATCGAAGATCGTGTGGACGTTGACTTCCGTTAACTGGAGTTCCAGCTTGCCCGCCTCCAACCTGGCGCTGTCCAGAAGTTCATTGATCAGGTTGAGGAGATTCCGGGCGCTGTCATAGGCATGGTGGAGAAACTGCCGCTCCTCTTCAGGGTTATCGCACAGGCCGTCCAGCACCAGACGCAAAAACCCCAGGATGGCGTTGAGGGGAGTGCGTAGTTCGTGGGAGGTGTTGGCCAGGAATTCGCTTTTTAGACGATTGGCCCGGGCCATTTCCAGGTTGGCCAGCTCCAGGCTGCGATTCATGCTCAGCAAGGTCAGCTCTTGCTGTTGTAACTGGCGCACCAGATCCTCGGGCGCTCGCGCGTCTTGAATCATCGCTACGCTGCCCAAGGTGGAGGACCCGTTCCGGATGCGGACCAGGGTGACCTTAACCGGGACCGACTGGCCGTCGCCCCGCCGGGCATCGATGGGCCAGCCGTCCACCCGCCCGTGCTGGCGCACCGCGGCCAGCATCCGGTTCAGGGCTTGATGGTCGGCATACAGCTCGCGGAAATGCCGGCCGGTGATGGCCTCCGGGGCCATCCCGTAGATATGCCTGCACACCGGGTTGACGTAGCGCACCATGCCTTGTTCATCCACGATCCCCGCACAACGGAGGCTCAGATCGAGCAAGGTCTCCAGAAAGATAAGGGTGTCTTGACCCCAGCGGCAGCCCGCCGGGAGGTGTGCCTCTCCAGGCTGCGGCGGCGATGGTGGTCCCGGCTCCGCAAATTTGTTATCTTGGACCATCGATTAATATGTCGGCAATCCCGGGGGAAACTTGAAAGTGCGGAGGGAAATTTCCGGCGGTGCCTTGCATCAGCTGAACCCGATACTATCTTAAAAACTAAATATGCGGTCTTGACTTAAGGACCAGGAAGGAGATCATATGGCCTATAAAGCTAAAGATTTCTCTTTTTTGTTGGGGATGCCGGGTTTTAGCGACACTCTCCTCCAGAATCATTTCACCCTCTACCAGGGCTACGTGAACAACACCAATAAAGTTATGGAACTTCTAGCCAGCATGGTCAAAGAGGGCAAGGAGGGCACCCCCGAATTTGGTGAGTTGAAACGCCGCCTGGGATGGGAGTTCAACGGCATGCGGCTGCACGAACTCTATTTCGCCAATTTAGGCGGTGACGGGGATATGTCCAAGGCCCCGAACCTCATGAAGAAAAAGCAGGAGCAATTCGGCTCTGTAGAGATGGCCGCCAAGGATTTCAAGGCTACCGCCACCATGCGCGGCATCGGTTGGGTCATCATGTACCAGGACATCGAGACCGGCCTCATTTTTAACCAGTGGATTAATGAACATGACGTGGGTCATCCCGCCGGCTGCAACCCCATCCTGATCCTCGATGTCTTTGAACATGCCTTCATGACCGATTATGGCCTGAAAAGAGCCGACTACATCGAGGCCTTCTTCAAAAACATCAAGTGGGACGTGGCGGAAAAACGCCTGTTGTAAGGAGAAGACTGCGTCCCGGTCCGAGGGGTCAGGGGCCGCGGCGTCCCTGCTCCCGGCCCAAATTTCCTTTACAACGTCTTGCTCCCCGGGTTACTCTGGTCCAGCCCATCCTGGTGGGCACACCAGTAACCCGGGAGAGAACCATGCGTCGTACCGGCTACGTCTATGATGAGCGTTATTTACACCACGACCCCGGTTCCTGGCATCCTGAACGCCCGGACCGTCTGAAAGCTATCCAGAAGAATCTCGAGGAGGCCAGCCTCCTGGAATTGGTGGTGGCCATCCAGCCCTATAAGGCCCCCCTGGCCTGGGTGGAGCGGCTCCACGATCCCGCCTATATCCAGCGGCTGAAGGCAGCCTGCGTCAAGGGCAACCGGATCTTTGGGGTGCCTGACTGCGGCATCTGCCGGCAAACCTATGACATTGCCCTGCTGGCCGCGGGGGGAGTTATGTCGGCGGTGGACGCGGTGATGGGCGGCCAGGTGGAAAACGCTTTCTGCGCCGTGCGACCTCCCGGACATCACGCCGAACGGGACCGGGCCCTGGGCTTCTGCTTTTTTAACAACGTGGCCCTGGGGGCGCTCTACGCCCTGGAGAACTACGGGCTGGAACGGGTGGCCATCGTGGATTGGGACGTCCATCACGGCAACGGCACCCAGCATATGTTTGAATCCGACCCCCGGGTCTTTTATCTTTCCCTGCACGAGGACCCCCAGAATTGTTATCCCGGCACCGGCTATCGCCGGGAAACTGGCAAGGGTCCCGGCCAGGGCTATACCATGAACCTGCCTTTTCCGCCCTACAGCGGCGACGAGGAATACCTGGAAGCCTTGCGCCAAGAAGCCCTGCCCCGGTTGCGGCAGTTTGCGCCCCAGTTGGTGTTTATCTCCGCGGGGTTTGACGGCCACGAGAAAGACCCCCTGGCTCATATGAAGCTCACGAGGGAAGGTTATCGCCACATGGGCCGGTTGATCCTGGACCTGGCCCAGGAGACGGCCGCGGGCCGGCTCATTACTGTCCTGGAGGGCGGATATAACCTGGAAGTCTTGGAAGAATGCGTGGAGGACCATCTCAGGCTTCTCATGGGAATACCGTTCGATCACTTCTGAGGGAAAAAGGGCTATAAACCAGAGGGTTTAAAAGAGGAGGTAAAGGATCACTTCAGGTGGTATTTGGATATAACAGATTTATTCTGAGACAGGAGCAACGGCAGGTAAATAATTACTTGACAATTCCATGCAGTTGTGGTAATGGCAAAACTATCCTTTAGTCAGGCGCAGATGCAGTGATCGGGGCGACACAGTAATAGCATGACGGTATGGCGGGAGCCGGCCGTTTTTTTTTGGGCCTGCCCCCCTCGGCTGAAAGCCGGCAAAGGAATTTTTACGGTTAAAGGAGCTTGGGGTTATGGTCTTTACCGGCACGGTTAAATGGTTCAACGAAGCCAAAGGCTACGGCTTTATTAAACGCGATGACGGCCCCGACCTGTTCGTCCACTACACCAACATCGCGGGGTCAGGTTTCCGCACCCTTAAGGAGGAGGACAAGGTAGAGTTCGAGGTGAGTGAAGGCCCCAAGGGGCTCCAGGCCGTGAAAGTGACCAAGATTTAGCCTGCGGCCGTGCCGATGGAGGCCGGGGCCGGGAATATCTCCCTGGCAACCTGCAAGAAGACGAGATAATTGAGGGGCGCCCCGGACGCGCCCCTTTTTGTCTTTTGGGCCCGGTTACGTTGGAGGGATTTGCTGGGCTATTTTCTGTTCCTGCAACTTTTGATTCTATGGGGGAAGCGAAATCCCGTCAGCTGATTTCCGCGTCGGTCAGGTAACAGGCCGGGTCCGAAGCCCAGAGGTCACCGGTTAAAGCTTCGGCCCGGACCCGGAAGTTGCCGCCGCAGATGTCCAGCCAGCGACACCCGGCGCAGCGTCCGGTGACATAACGCTTCTTGTCTTTCAAGCGGGCCATGAGGGGGTTGGTGAGATCCGTCCAGATCCGGCTGAAGGGGCGCTCCCGGACGTTCCCGAAGGAGTAATGACGCCAGAACTGGTCGGCGTACACCTCCCCGTCCCAACTGACGCAGCCGATGCCCCGACCCGAATTGTTGCCTTCATTCATCTTCAGGAGTTCCAGGACTTCGGCGGCCCGCCGGGGGTCTTCCTTGAGCAGCTTGAGGTAAATATAGGAACCGTCGGCATGGTTGTCCACGGTCAGCACTTCCACGGTGCGGCCCGCCTCAAACAGGCGCCGGGTGCGGGCGCAGATCAGGTCCACCAGTTCCCGGGTCTGCCCGTGGGAAAGCGCCTCTTCCACCAGTTTGCTGCCCCGGCCGGCATAGACCAGGTGGTAGAAGCAGATGCGGGGAAGGTGATATTCCTCCACCAAGTCAAAGATGGCCGGCACCTCTTGATAATTGAGGCGGCTCACCGTGAAGCGCAATCCTACCTTCAGGCCCACCTCCTGGCAATGTCGGACGCCGGCCATGGCCGCGGCAAAGGCCCCGGGTACTCCCCGGAACCGCTCATGGACGGCGGCGGTGCCGTCCAGACTGATGCCCACGTAAGAGAGGCCCAAGTTCTTGAGGCGGCTGGCCAATTCCGCGGTGATGAGGGTGCCGTTGGTGGAGATCACCGCCCGCATACCTTGGGCCACGGTCCACTCCACCAACTGCAAAATGTCCGGCCGCATCAGCGGTTCGCCCCCGGAAAACAACAGCACGGGCACGCCGAATGCCTTCAAGTCTTTGAGGAGGGCCTGGCCTTCCAGGTGTCCCAGTTCATCCGGCGCCGCCCCCGCCGTGGCCTGGGCGTAGCAGTGGAGGCACCTGAGATTGCACTGTTTGGTGACATTCCAGACCACCACCGGCTTTTTGTCGGCGGAAAACTGCAGGAGGTGGGACGGCAAGTCCTGGGCCCGGCGATCCCGGTAGCGCAGCACGTCTCCGGCTTCCACCGCCCCGCAATAGAGCTTAGACACCCCGATCATTCGAGTAGCTTACTCTCTAAAAAGAGTTGTCTGGTAATAGTCCCGAATAACGCGGTTGAGATAGGTATCCAGGTCGCAGATGGCTTCCCGGGTCAGGAGGAAATTGTCCTGGGAGGTACGGTCCCGCACCAGTTTCAAGGCATATTCCAAATCCTTGGCCATCTCCTGGCAGACAGTGGCCGCCGAAGTCTCCCGAGACAAGGCCTGTTGCAGGATTTCATCCACCGCGTCCAGCTCGAAATGAAGCTGAATCCCGTGGTTGCCCAAAAACGTGCTTTCAAACCGGCGCACCTGGTTATGGAGCCGCGCCGTCTCTTCGAAAGCCGTTTTCATGTCAAAATCCCATTGGTGGTACTGATCGGCCAGCAATTCCACCCTGGCCGGGGTGAGGGGCAAGTGATACCGGGTCATGAGCTCCGCTTCCCGGCGCCAGATGGATTCCTTCAGGATCTCCCGTTCCTTCCCGGCCGCTTCTTTGAATCTCACCTGGAGATGCGCATCTTCAGGCTCAGCCAAGCGACTCGCCAGTTCCTCCTCGGGGTGATCCACGAGCTCCGGAGTAGCCACCAGTTCCTCGACCTGGGTGGAGGGCAAACGTTTTTCAAACTGAATGAGGACGCGTTCGATGACGCTCACCAGACCCCGGGCCCCGGTTTTTTCCAACGCGGCCTGTTCCGCCAACTTCTTGAGGGCCTGGTCTTCAAAGGCGATGTCAATGCCGTAAGCCCGGAAATCCCGCTTCTTGCTGGTGATGATGGGATTGTTGGGGTTCTGGAGGATATCATAGAGATCACCGGCCGTGAGTTCGTCCAACACCGCGATCACCGGCAGGCGGCCCACAAATTCCGATTCGAAGCCGAACTTGATCAGGTCTTCCGCGGTCACCTGCTTGAGGAAGGTGCGGTCATGGTCCCGGGACGTCATCTCGCCCCGGAAGCCGATCTCCTGCTTGCTGACCCGCTCCTTGACCATCGTATCCAGGCCGTTGAAGGCGCCGCTGACGATGAACAGGATGTGCCGGGTATTGAGGGTGCGTTTTTCCTTCTTGCCGGTGCGGCGGTAGTGTTCGATGGCCTGAATCTGAGAGACCGGGTCATGGGCCACCTTCAGATCCACTTCCGTCTCTTCCATGGGCTTCAGCAAGGCTCGCTGGACGCCGGTGCGCGACACATCCGGCCCCCCCCAGGCATGCCCGGCGGAGGCAATTTTGTCGATTTCATCGATATAGATGATGCCGTATTGGGCCAGTTCCAGGTCATCGCCGGCGGCGTAGACCAGGTCCCGGACCAGATCTTCCACATCGCCGCCCACGTATCCGGTTTCGCTGAATTTGGTGGCATCACCCTTGATAAACGGCACCCCGATCTTTTTGGCAATGAGTTTGACCAGGTAGGTCTTCCCCACCCCGGTGGGACCGATGAGAATAATGTTGTTTTTAATGGAGCCCACCCCGGTTTCGGGGTCCCGGCCCAATTCCTGGGAATGGCGAATCCGATTAAAATGGGTGCAGACCTTGGTCGCCAGGATGCTTTTCGCCAGGTCCTGCTTGATGACATACTCATCGAGATAGGCTTCCAGTTCCTCCGGTTTCAGATCGAACTTAATCCGGCTCACTTTGGTGTCTGGGCCGGGGGTGTCGTCGTCTTTCTCCGGTTTGGCAACCCAGTGCGGCGCCAGCACTTTGATACGGCTGCCATACTTCTTGGTAAGATACTCACTCAGTTCTTTTTCCAGTTCTTTGGGATCAGGGATTTTTTCCATAAGCTCAATGGTCATAACTGGCCGTATCTTACAGGACCAGTATAGATATTTTTTTTACATTATAACCCTCCTCCAGACCGGTTGCAAGGGAGGGCCACATAGGCTTGAACCGAAACCGCTCCGCTCCGGTCAAGAAATATTTCCCCAGGGTGGTTAAGCCGTTCTCGACTTCAGCCGAAGATGGGGTAGAATAAGGCAAATCCCGCTGGCGGGTGCAGCGCCCACCCTGAAATTCCGGAGGAGCATGTCTTCGCCGTTCCTGCAGGCTCTGGCCCAACCCCGACCTGGGCCGGGCGGCGGCGCCGCCGCGGCCCACGGCGCCGCTCTGGGTCTAGCCCTGTTGGAAAAAGTCGTGCGGCTCGAGCAGCAACGCCCGGGGCGGGAGGAAAAGTCCGGTTTTCCCTGGCATGATCTCCTGGCCCGGGTTCGACAGGCCGCCGAGGGGCTGGCTCGACTCCAGGAGGAAGATGTCCGGGCCTATGATCATCTCGCCCGGGCCCGCACCCAAGGTGGCCCCGGAGACCTGGCGGCGGCCCTCGAGGAGGCGATGGCCTGCCCTCGGCGCATCATGCAGCATGCCCGGGAGGGTCTGGATCTCATTGCTCGAGTCGGCGCCGGGTGCAAACCCCACCTGGTATCCGATCTGCTGGTCGCCTGTGAACTCCTGGGCGCGGCCTGGCGCGGGGCGCATCACATCGCCCGGGCCAACCTGGCGCTCATGCCCGACCGCTCGGCACGGAAAAACCAGGCCCGGGAAATGGGGCAGGCCTTAGGGGCCGCTGAAATTGCGTATCGGCAGGTTCGGGCCGGGCTCCTGGGAAGGTAACATGTCCCTGATCATCGTCGCCGATAACCTGAACGTCTTAAATCCCGCGGTGGCCCGGGGGCTTACGGTTTGTGAGCAGCCGCCCATCCTCAACGCCTGCACCCTCGAGGATGACAAGCTGCGAGAGATCCTGCCGCTGGCCGCGGCCCATCAGACCGACCTGGTGCTCCTGCTCCTCGATGCCCATTCATTTCCTGCGGCCTCCCTGGAAGGCAAAATCACCCTGGCCCTGGAGCTCAGGGAGCACGCCCTGGCCGCCGGACTCAAGGACGAACAATTGATCTTTGACCCGGTGCTCCCCAACCTCTCCTGGCCCGACGTCTGGGACCAGACCCGTGAAGCCGTCAAGACCGTGCGCCTCCTGGCCACCGGCGCAGTGTGGTCCAAGCCGGCCCGGACCATGGCGGGGCTCTCCAACCTGCGGAGCGGCCTGCGCCACACCTATCCCGTGCGGCTGGAGGAGGCCACCCTGGGGGTCCTGGCCGGGGCCGGCCTTGACATTGTCCTGGTGGACGTGCTCCAGCCCGGCCTGCTGGAGACCGCCAGGCTCATCAACCAGATGGGGTGATTTTCTCCTTTCAAGTTGTCTGATAGAAAGGTAAAATAATAAGTAAGAGATTGATAATCCGAAATAAAACTAGTCTGATATGCCAGGCACAGACTTGAGCGCGTAGGGGCATGGCGTGCCGTGCTGAGTCGGGCTGAGCGAGGAAGTTTCTATACACCGTCCCTTAGGTAATCTCACCGGTTTAAAAACCCATCAATACCGGGCTCTCGAGCGCCTATACCGCCGTAAGGTGCCGCCGGCCCAAGTGCTCACCCCGGAGTTGGCTCACCAACTGGCGGAAATTTCCGGCGAAGTCCATCGTCAAGTCGGGGTCCTGGTGAACCGCCAGGGCGCGGTGGCCTACGTCATCGTCGGGGACGCCAAGGGCCTCCTGATCCCCACCCTGCCCCGGGAGCGCGGAGTTAAGGGCCGCCTCAAGGGGCTTAGGCTGATCCACACCCACCTGGACGCCGGCCCTTTGAACCGGGATGATTTCATGGACCTGGCCCTGCTCCGTCTGGACGCGGTGGCCGCCCTGGCCGTAACCGACAGCCAGCCCGGCGCCATTGAGGTCGCCCATCTCCTGCCGCAGCCGGTCGACGGCCACAGTTGGACCATTATCCAGGCCCGGCAGGTGGGTGGCCTCTACCTGGATTTCGAGGCCCTGGTGGCCTCCCTGGAAGCGGAATTCTCCCGCCTGACGCCGGCCGAGGGTGCCCACGGCCGGGAGCGGGCCATTTTGATCGGCGTCACCGGGGCCAATCGCCTCGCGGCCGAGGATTCCATGGCGGAGCTCACGGAGCTGGCCCTATCCGCCGGCCTGGACGTGGCCGCCACCATCATTCAACGCCGTCCCCGGTTCGACTCCCGGTTCCTTATGGGTAAGGGCAAGCTCTCGGAGCTGGTCATCCAGGCCTTGCAACTGGGGGCCGACATGCTGGGGTTCGACGCTGAGCTCAGCCCCTCCCAGGTGCGCTCCATCACGGACTTTACCGAACTCAAGGTCATTGACCGCACGCAGCTCATCCTGGACCTCTTTGCCCAGCGGGCCCGCAGCCGGGAAGGCAAGCTCCAGGTGGAGATGGCCCAGGTGAAATACCTCCTGCCCCGGCTGGTGGGCAAAGGCGACGCCCTATCCCGGCTCATGGGCGGCATCGGCGGGCGGGGCCCCGGTGAATCCAAGCTGGAGATGGACCGCCGCCGTCTCCGGGAACGCCTCCACCGGCTGCAACAGGACCTGTCCGGGGTGCGCCGGGAGCGGCGGGAGCGGCGTCAGCCCCGGCGGCGTCTGAACCTTCCCATCCTGTCCATCATCGGCTATACCAACGCCGGGAAATCCACCCTGTTCAATGCCCTGACCCACGCCGCGGTCCTCGCCGAAGACCGGCTGTTCGCCACCCTGGACCCCACCAGCCGCCGCCTGCGCTTCCCCCGGGAACGGGAGGTGATCATCACCGACACCGTAGGGTTTATCAGGAACCTGCCCAAGAATCTCCTGGAGGCCTTTAAGGCCACCCTGGAGGAACTGGAGGAGGCGGACCTGCTCATCCACGTGGTGGACCTGAGCAATCCCCGCTTCATTGAGCAGATGGGCGCGGTGGATGATATCCTGGCCTCGCTGGCCCTGCAGGACAAGCCGATGCTTATGGTCTTCAACAAGCAGGATCTGGTGGACCCCAAACTGGCGGCGCTGCAATGCCGCATCCATCGGGGGGTGGCCATTTCAGCCTTGGACGAAGCCACCCTGCCGGCCCTGATTGCCCGCCTGGAGGACACCGTGGAGGAGGTGGTGGCCCGCCGGGAGGCCGGCCAGCCGGTGCCGGCCCTCCAGGACGCCGCCGGGGAGTAACAAAGCAGCTCTCAGCAGTCAGCGGTCAGCTTTCAGCCAAGACTGAAGCATGGGAAAGTTGACCCGCAGGTAAGGCACCTCTGTTAAATCCTCAGAATTCACACTTAAAGCCTTCCATAAAGGGCACAGCCCGCTGCGCCCCTACGGTCAACCAGGTAATTTAACATGATATATTTAATGTAGGGTGGGCATTGCCCACCATATCTTCTGCCGCCGTGCGCCTCTTTCTTTTTCTCAAGCCCGCCACAGGTAAGGCTGAAAATTTCCTTGCGTGGAACTTAAGGTGAGCAAGGCCCAGCCGCAGCCGTGGGGGCCCAGGCCGGGGCGCGGGACCGCCGGGGTGCCCTGGACGGCCTGAGGTCGGGGCCAGGCGGTGGCGGGTAATGAAATGTGGTTTTCTGTTTTCTGTTTGCTGTTTTCTGTGGCCCAGGGAAATAGAATGCCGTCATTGAAATTAATCCAGGCCCCTTTAAATCCCCCTAAATCCCCCTTTGCCAAAGGGGGATTTTCAGACTCCCCTGTTCCTGGGAAGAAGGGTATAGCCATTCCCCCCTTTGCTAAAAGGGGGCTAGGGGGGATTTTGCCGATAAACTCTGACCCCTGACCCCTGGCCCCTGCATTACCGACCCCTGCCCCATGCACGTGTCCATACAGGCAAAGAACCCGATGGAAAGAGGAGAACAGTGGGGCGAGCTCCGGGGCATCATTGGTCCACTGCTGCCAGGGATGGAAGAGGCGGGCCAGGGGGGCGTGGGATAGGATGACCAGAGGCGTGGCGGGGTCCAACCCCGTCAGGGCCGCGGCCAGCCAGCGGCGTTGGGCGGGGCCGATCTCGAAGACCGGGCCATGGGGCGTGGGCGTCGGGACGGTGTCCAGGCCGATGAGGTGAGCGCCCCGGTAAGGCCGGGAGAAGCGGGGCTCGCCGAAACGCCGGCCCCAGGCGGACTCCCTGGGGCCGTGATCCCCTTCCCCCCGCACGGCCAGCAGCGGTGCGGGCAGGTCCGAGAGGATTTCTCTCCCCAGGTCCAGGGCGTCGGGACGGCCCTGGTGGGCCAGATCGCCGGCGAAACATACCAGGTCGGGCGGGGGCGTCAGGGCCTTGATTTCCGCCACGGCCCGGGCCAGGGCGAGGGCCTCGGCGCGGCGGTCATCCCCGGATTTGAGGTGGGCGTCGGCCAACAGGGCCAGGCGCAGGTCGGGGGCTTGGGCCTGAGCGGGTTGGGGCCAGGTGAGGCGGCCGGCGGTCCAGGCCGCGGCCAGGGCCAGCGTCATCTGCCGCAGAAACTCTCGGCGTTTCATGGTGACCTCTCAGGGCAAGGGGGCGCCCGTCGGGGGTGCCGCGACAATGCTTTGTTCCTTTTTTGCGCCGCGCTGGTTCTGATTATACCCGGGTTTCCGCCGTTAGGGTCCCCCTTTTTTCGCCTTTTTGTGCCGCTGGTGTGCCGCTTTTACGACGAAGGCGCCAAAGCAGTAATTCATGTTTCTTCGGAACACCCGAAACTATGAAAAGTCGGTAGGACGGGCCTCGGTGCCCGCCGCTGCCGAAAGCAGATGGTGCGTAGAACGCACCCTACGAAAGACTTTTCGGAACAGGAGCTTGGGAATGAGGAAAAAAGTCCTCCGGAATTTTCACAGGCTGGAAGCCTGTGCCACTCGGGCATAATAATAGTTTGAAACGTACGTCATGGGGTAATGCTTTCTGAGGCGATGGCGTCACACAATTTCAGTTTAGGCGAGGCGAGGGAGATAGCCAGCAGAGATAACAGCAATGACCACTATTTTGAGGCTGGGGGCGGAAGCCAGGAAACAGACCTAGGCGCGCCTGGGATGCTCAGAAGACAGGAACATAGGGGGTAAACAAAGAAAGCCGGGGATTCAGGCGTCTCCGCTCTGCGAAGAGACTCTCCTGAATGCCCCGGCCTCCCCAGGACCACGAAACCGTTATCCATTCCTCCGAAGGATTCGGCGGAGCCAGGTCCGCACGGTTGCGCGGTGTCCTCGCTGCTTCGGCAGCGGAGCAGGCTGTTGGGCCTTTTCCGGCTCCAGCACCCGGCTGAGCCATCTTTGCTGCCGCGGGTCGATGGCCGCCTTTGCTCAGGGCCAAAGCAGGTTGCCGTGAGGTTCAGTCCGGAGGGCGACCCTGCCCTCGTTCGGGCGCAGCCGAACGGCCGTCCACCCGTAACCCTTCCGGTGCTCAGACTGAACATCTTAGCGTATATATTATAACGCATCTTTCCCGGAAAATCAAGGGGGTGGGGAAGTTTTATAACAAAATCTTAAGTGGCTGAGACCCGGCCCTCAGAGGGCAGGTAGGCGAGGGGGCTGCACGAAGAAAGCCGGGGAACCAGAGACCTCCTTAGCAGGAGGAGGATTCATCTGGGATTCCCCGGCTTCCCAAGATCACGGAACCTTTTTCATTCTCCACGCAGGAAGTCGCCGAACAAACGTCCGGAACGTTCCGTGGTCGCCTTCACTGCTTCGGCCGCGGAGCGGGCATCTATGGCCGCTTCCGGCTATCAGCGCCCCGCCGGCCATGCTTAAAACCTTTGGATCATTGGCCGGCCTGCTGCTCAGGGCCAAAGCAGGTTGCCGTGAGGTTCAGTCCGGAGGGCGATCCTACCCTCGTTCGGGCGCAGCCGAACGGCCGTCAACCCGTAACCTTGCGGTGCTCAGACTGACCGTCCTAGCAAACATATAAATAAGCATCATTTTCGGAAAAACAAGGGGAGGGAGGAGGGTCTTTTGGAAAAATTGGGGATATGAAGAAAGCCAGAAATTATTGGGAAAGGTAAATTCTGGGGCTTTATTGGCCATTACGGGCGAATTTTTATGGCAAATCTCACGTTTTTGATTTTTGGAATAGTCGGTCTTATAGTTCTTAGAAGAGCTGGCAAAGAATCAATGGAGGGCCACCATGACCACCACCAGAAATATCCGCAAGGTGTTGAAGGCCAAACCCACCCTCGAGGGGGCAGGGGTGCATTTAAACAGGGTGTTCGGGTTTGCCGAGGTGCCGCAGTTCGACCCGTTTCTCCTGCTGGACGATTTCCGGTCGACCAATCCCGAGGATTATGTCAAGGGCTTCCCGTGGCACCCGCACCGGGGCATCGAGACCATCACCTACGTGCTCCGGGGCGACGTGGAGCACGGCGACAGCCTGGGGAATAAGGGGGTGATTTCCTCGGGGGACGTGCAATGGATGACCGCGGGCCGCGGCATCATCCACCAGGAAATGCCGAAAGGGGACCCGCAAGGGGTGATGTACGGGTTGCAGTTGTGGGCCAATCTGCCCAAGGCCCAGAAGATGATGGCGCCCCGCTACCGGGGGGTGGAAACCCAGGACATCCCGGAGGTGGCACTGTCCGGGGGCGTCACCCTCAAGATTATTGCCGGCAGGGTAGGGGAGGTGACCGGGCCGGTCAAGGATGTGGTCACCGAGCCGGAGTACCTGGACGTCACGGTGCCGGCGGGCACGGCCTTCACCCATCCCACCGTCCGGGGCCACACCGTGTTTGCCTATGTCATCGGGGGCCAGGGGTACTTCTGCCAGGAGAAGAAGCCTTTTTCCCATGAGGTGGAAGGGCGAAACTACTTCGATATGCAATGGGAGCCGTTTGTCAGTAACGGCATGCTGGCCCTCTTCGGCGACGGCGACCGGATCATGGTGTCCACGGAGGCAGAGCCGGTGAGGTTTCTGCTGGTCTCGGGCAAGCCTATCGGCGAGCCGGTGGCGTGGTACGGCCCCATTGTGATGAATACGGAGGAGGAACTCAGGGTGGCGTTTGAGGAGTATCGGCAGGGCACGTTTATTAAGAGCGGTGGTCAGTAGCCAGTACCCAGTTGTCAGTTGTCAGTTGTCAGTTGTCAGTTGTCAGTAAAGAGCCAGGGATTAAGGTGCCCAAGCAGAGCTTGTGCCAAAAATCAGCGTTCCCAAGCAGGAGCTTGGGAACGAGGATTTGTAAGGGCGGACACGCAGGTCCGCCCCTACAGGAAACCACGAATTTTCCTTAACTGAGAACTGAAAACCGGAAACTGAAAACCTTCTTTAAAGCACTCCCTTGGTGGACGGCACGCCGGCGGCCCGGGGTTCCGGGGTCGTGGCCATATCCAGGGCCCGGCCGGCGGCCTTGAACACGGCTTCGAGGATGTGGTGGGTGTTCTCGCCGTAGGGCACGGTGATGTGCAGGGTCATGCCGCCGTGGTTGGCGATGGCCCGCCAGAATTCCTTGAGCAGTTGGGGGTCCAGGCCGGCGGCGCCCGGCGGCAGGTCCACCTCCAGATGGAGGAAGGGGCGGTTGCTCAGGTCCACGGTCACCTGCGCCAGGGCTTCGTCCATGGGGACCCGGGCCTCGCCGAAGCGGCGCACCCCGGGCCGCTGCTCCAGGGCCTCCCGAAAGGCGTGCCCCAGGCAGATGCCGATATCTTCCACGGTGTGGTGCTGGTCCACCTGGAGGTCGCCCATGGCCCGGACGGTGAGGTCAAAATACCCGTGGGCGGCGAAGAGATGGAGCATGTGATTGAGAAAGGGAATGCCGGTGTCGATATCGGCGTGGCCGCGGCCATCCAGTTCCAGTTCCAGAGTGACTTCCGTCTCCCGGGTCTGACGGTGGACCTTGCTGTTGGGCATGGTTGACGGTCTCCCCCGGCGACCCCCGATCCCCGGTCGCCATGCAAATTAGTCATACATGGATAAAGAGATTACCCCCGCCGCGAGGGCATACCTTTGAGGCTCTCTCTGATAAGACCAACAGGCGCCACACCCGCGCCGGCTGTAGTCGGCAGAGACAAATCTAACAAAAGTTATTAAATTTTAGCAGAGACGGAAGTGAGGCGCCATCCCCTTATTTTTTCCGACCTTCCTGCTGATGCGGTTCCCAACAAGAGGCGCCATCATTAAAAACCATGGTCTGCCCATTCACGTCGCAGAGCCACTGATTGCCGACCTTGCGCATGTTTTTCGCCTCTGCGGGCGCCAGCGGGGACAACTCGTTCGACGTCCCCACCTGGCTTTGCATATAGCTGGTGGTCGGGGGTTGTTCGACGCGGATCGCCCCGGATGATTGGCCCGGGGAGGCGGCCAAGCCACTTCCCGCGAAGATCAACGTCGTTGCGGCCACCACCAACACGGCAAAATTAATCTTAGCTGACATCGGTTAACCCTCCCTCCCTGAAAAAATCGCGGCACCTCATCAGGCCAGTCAAAAGCCGGGGTGGTTGGCGTCCACCGTACTTGATGACCCAGCCGACTGGGGCTATGCCGCTCTTCTTTAAAAGTAGGGTTTCTCACCCCTTTTTTCAAGGGGAGGATAAGGGGGGATGAGATCACCGCTTCATAAACCCGCTAAATCCCCTGTTATAAAGGGGATAACCTATGAATATGTTACATTATTTTACCGAAAACCGCAAACGGGCTTATGTATCCAGGCGTCACTTCGGTTGGGGTTCCCAACGAGAGGAGGCGTCATTATAGACCATGGTCTGCCCGTTCACTTCGCAGGTCCAACGGTTCCCGACCTTATGCAGGTTGCAGGCCCCCGGGGGCGCCAGGGGGGACAACTCGTTCGTCGTGCCCACGGCGCTCTGCATATAGCCGGTGGTCGGGGGTTGTTGCACCGTTGATGAGGAGGCACAGCCGCTGCCCACCATGATCAGCAGCGTGGCCACCACCACCATGCCGGCAAGCCGCATCCGTCGTTGCATCCGCTCAACCTCCTGGCGCTTGAGAAGTCCTGGAAAATTACCGGGATAGCCATCAGTTTCCACGGTTATCATAAATCTTTTCGGGAACCTTGACAAATGTTTATGATAATATAGCGGCAAGAGTCTCGCGGCGGCGTTGCCGGCAGGTGGGACACAGCCCCGGTGGGCGTAGCTTTCCCAAACCCAAGGGTTGGAAATGCCGGCCGCGCCTGGAGTCAACCACACACGACCATGATAAAACTTAACATCATGAAATTACGGCAAGTTATTGGCCTAGGGGCCTGGGTGCTCCTGGGGGCGGCGGCCATGGCCGGAGCCGTCCTTCCCAGGGCGGCGGGGGCGGCGGGGACCGGCCCCCAGGCGGCCATCGGGGCCACCACCTTTGATTTCGGCCACATCTATGAAGACCAGTCCCTGACCCATACCTTTGTGGTCCGCAACACCGGGTCGGAGACCTTGAGAATCGAGGACGTGGACCCGGACTGCGCCTGCACCGTGGCGAGCTACGATAAGAGCATCCCGGCGGGCGCCCAGGGGGAAATCACCCTGAGCATCAAACCGTTTTCGGTGATCCATCAATTCAAGAAGGAAACCAAGGTCAGGCTGAACGACCCGGAGCAACCGGTGCTCTACCTGGACCTGACGGGAGTGGCCCAACCCTTCATCGAGATTCAGCCCAGCCACATCGTGCGGCTGCGGGGCAGCCCGGGCGACAATCTGAAGGGGGAGGTGCGCTTTATTTCGCACCTGCCGGGCCCCTGGAAGATTACCGGCTACCGTACCACCATCCCGGACAAAATCGAGGTGAGCCTCAAGCCGGAAGTGCCGGACAAGATTTATGACCTGGAGGTGCGCAACAAGCGCCAGGATGCGGGGCCTTATGCGGGCATTATTGAGCTGTTCACCACTTCCGAGAAGAGGCCTCGCCTCATTGTGCGGGTCTTTGGCGAGATCTATTTACCTTCGGCGGGGGGCCAGTAAAGCAGCATTTCATTGAGCAGGTGGCCGGCAAAGGTGTGGGCGGCCTGGCGCAGCAACAGTTCGCTTTCCTTGGGAGCCGGGGGCCCGGGGTTCACCGGGGAGCTGATGCTGACGCGGTCCTGGAAGGCAAAGAGGGTGACGTCGCCCCGGGAGATGGCCCCGGACACCACCAGGTAGGCATCGATCTTGGCAGTGAGGAAGCGGAGGGCGGTGCCCCGGATGGCCACGTATTGAATGACGCCGGTCAGGACGGTGTCGCCCTGGGGCGAGGTCTTGAGGCCGTTCGCCCGCCAGGCCTGGGTCAGCTCCTGCATGAAGAGGCCCTGGACGTCGGCCGGAGTCCCCTGGGCGGTGGCCACGGGGAAGGGCGTCAGGGCATAGGTCGCATGGACCGGCGCGAAATTGGGGGCTCGATAACAAGCGGTAAGATAGCGGCCGGGCGTTAGCGTCAGGCCCGGCGGCGTGGCCGGGGGCACGCGGGGGACGCAGCCCCACTGGCCGAGCAGACAGAGGGTCAGGACCAGACCCAGGGAGGTGCACTTTCTCATACGCATGAACTTCTGATTACCATAAACCGTCAGCCTCTGCCAAACCATTTAACCGGACCCCGTGAAGAAAAGGAGGACTTATGGGAACCGCAGACAAGATTACGTTATCGGTAATCAAAGCCGACGTGGGCGGCTGGGTGGGGCACAGCACCTGTTACCCGGACATGTTGGTCTTAGCCCGGAAACTGGTAAAAGCGGCGGTGGAGCGCGGCCTCCTCATCGACGGCCAGGTGCTCAATTGCGGCGACGACGTGGAGCTGATCATGACCCATCGCCGCGGCGAGGAAGACTCGGACATCCATCAGTTCGCCTGGGACACCTTCATGGAGCTTACCCAACTGGCCAAGCGGTTGAAGCTCTACGGGGCCGGTCAGGACATGCTGGCGGACTCCTTCTCCGGCAACGTCAAGGGCATGGGGCCGGGGGTAGCGGAACTGCACTTTGAAGAGCGCAAGAGCGAGCCGGTCATCATCTTCATGGCGGACAAGACGTCCCCCGGCGCCTGGAACCTGCCCCTGTTTCGCATCTTCGGCGATCCCTTCACCACCGTGGGGCTGGTCATCGACCCCAACATGCACCGGGGCTTCCGCTTCCGGGTGATCGACGCCATCGAACACAAGGAATGGATCCTGTCCTGCCCCGAGGACATGTACGACCTGCTGGTATTGATCGGCACCCCGGGCCGCTACCTCATCGAGAACATTTATCGTAAAAAAGACAACGAAGTGGCGGCCGCGGCCTCGTCCCAGAAGCTGGGTCTCCTGGCCGGGCGCTACGTGGGCAAAGACGACCCGGTGATGATCGCTCGCTGCCAGTCCGGCTTTCCGGCGGTCGGCGAGGTCTTGGAACCCTTCGCCTTCCCGCATCTGGTGGAGGGCTGGATGCGGGGCTCGCACCACGGCCCGCTGATGCCGGTGGCCTTTAAAGACGCCATCCCCAGCCGGTTTGACGGCCCGCCCCGGGTGATCGCCGCGGGCTACCAGCTCTGCGAGGGCAAACTCCTGGGCCCCATGGATATGTTTGCGGACGTGGCCTTTGATGAAGCGCGCAAAGAGGCCAACCGGGTGGCCAATTACATGCGGCGCCACGGGCCCTTCGAGCCGCATCGCCTGGGATTGCACGACATGGAATACACCACCCTGCCCCAGGTGATGGCCTTTATCTTCGAAAAATCGGCTATCCCCCGGCGCAGCGACCTGGAGGACCGGCTCAAACAACTCTACCCGCACCTCCGGGAACTGCGGGTGGTGGACCCCGGGATCAAGGACCTGGGAGCCATCCAGAAGACCGTGGCCCGCGAAGGGGCGTATTACCTGGAGGAAATCGCCTGGAGCGGCGCCAAGATCGGCCTTTCCGGCGGCAAGACCCTGTATTCCCTCATTACCTACCTGGAGCCGGAGCGCCTCACGGGCCTGCACCTCTATCCGTTGACCCTGACGCCCATCCTCACCATGCCGGGGCTCACCGCCAACGCCATGGTGGGCATGATGAGCACCAAGTACCCCGATGCCACGGCTTACACCCTGCCCACCATTCCGGTGAAGACCAAGGAAGAATACGAGAAGCAGATGGCGGCCAATCCCAAGCTCCAGCAAATCTACCGGGAAATTTGGGACGTGGATATCATGGTGCTGGGCATAGGCTACCTGACGGGTCCCATGCCCGGGTTCCGCGCGTTTGCCGACCAGGAAATGGGCTTGACCGCGGAGGACCTGAAGAAAAAAGGCGTGGTGGGCGAGATCAACCATACGCCGATAGATGCCCGGGGTGAGCCCATGCTGGACGGCAAAGACAAACAGCTGGCGGCCCTGACCCGGCGGGTCATCGGGGTGGGAGCGTTGGAACTCAGAGAACGCGCCGCCAGGGCCGACCGCTACGTGGTGGCGGTGGCCGGGGGCCTGGAAAAGACCCAAGCCATCCGGGCCTGCCTCAAAGGGAAGTATTTCAACGTGCTGGTCACCGACGCGTACGTGGCTGAGGCCCTGCTGCAGGGATGAACCGTCACCGGGGCGGTGAGCCACCGCCCCGCCATTTTGTCATAGTGGAGATTATGGTTTGCTAATCCGGAGGAGGGGTCCGGTCATGGCCCTGAATAAGGTGATACAAGAGAAACGCCAAGAAATCTTGAAAATCGCCGCTCAGCACGGGGTCTATAACGTCCGTATTTTTGGCTCCGTGGCCCGAGGGGAGGCGGATGAGGCTAGCGATGTGGATGTGCTGGTGGAAATGGAGCCGAACCGCAGCCTTTTGGATTTAGGTGGATTTTTGGCGGACCTGGAGGACCTTTTGGGGTGTAAGGTTGATGTGGTAACCGAGAGAGGCTTAAAAACGCGCATCCGTGACCGCGTGCTGCAAGAGGCGGTGCCGTTATGAGGGATGATCGCGAAAGATTGCGCGATATCCTTGAAGCCATTGAGCATATTGGGAAATATGTCGCCAAAGGACGTACCGCTTTCCAGGCGGATGAACTGATCCAGGCATGGTTCCTTCGCCATCTCCAGATTATCGGCGAAGCCTGCCGTTCGTTGTCAGCATCGGTGAGAAATCGCCATCCCGAAATTCCGTGGTCGAAGATCATCGGAATGCGTCATATTCTGGTGCATGACTATTTCGACATCGACCTGCCGCCGGTCTGGAATGTGGTGGAGCGAGAGTTGCCGGAATTAAAGAAGCATGTAACTGCCATCCTCAATGAGTTGGGAGAGTCTTGAATGCAAGGATGGTTCCCCAGGGTTCAAATCCTCACCATCGCAGAATCGTTTGCGGGAATCCAAACTGGACTAGCCGCAGCGAGCCATTGAGGAGACTTTCAAGAAGGCAACCCATCGGCGTAAAGGGCTCTCTGACGAAGTAAAGCAGCGGGAGTTGCGGTAAGAAGGTGCACAAGTCGCATCTGGCATTGAACGTCTGCGAGGTTTCCTCCAATAATGCCAAATAATTATCCTGAGCTTGCATATCCACAGGGCCAATGGTAACCTTCCGTAAAATCGCCCAGTGGACCGCCTGCCTGGTGGCCTTGCTGGTGGGCGGCAGCCTGGGTTTCGTCTGGCTGGAAGGCTGGAATTTCTTTGACGCCCTATACATGACGGTGACCACCCTGACCACCGTGGGCTACGGGGAGGTTCACCCCCTGGACCACGTGGGGCGCATCTATAATATGGTGCTGATCCTCGCCGGCATGGGGGTCATGCTCTATATCGTCGGCTCCCTGGCCCGGGTGGTGATCGAAGGAGAACTGCGGGCGGTCTTAGGAAAGCGCAAATTGATCAAACATATCAAGAGCCTGAAAAATCATTACATCATCTGCGGCTTCGGGCGCATCGGGGAAATCATCGCCCGGCAGCTCACCGGCCGCGGCCTGTCCCTGGTGGTCGTCGATAAAAATCCGGAGCAAATCACCCGGCTGGAGGAACTAGGTTATTACTTCATCATGGGGGACGCTACCCGGGATGAGGTCCTGCTGGAGGCGGGGATCGAGCGGGCCAAGGGACTGGTGGCGGTGGTGGCCTCGGACGCCGACAACGTCTATATTGTCCTAACCGCCCGCAGCCTCAACCCGCAGCTCTTCATCGTGGCCCGGGGGGAAGAACCGGGTGCGGAACAGAAACTCCTGCGGGCCGGGGCCGACAAGGTAGAGTCGCCCTATCATATGGGGGGGCAGAAAATGGCCCACACCATTCTCCATCCCACGGTGGTAACCTTCATGGAACTGGCCATGAAGGAGGGGGTGGAATGGAGCATGGAAGAGATCGCGGTGGGCCAGACTTCGCCTCTCTTGGGAGTGCCGCTCAAGGACTCGGGAATCCGCCAAAAGCTGGACCTCATCCTGGTGGCGATTAAACGGGCCGACGGCGACATGCTCTTCAACCCCAGCCATGAGACCCCCATTCTGGCGGGAGACACCCTCATCGCCCTGGGGCTGCGGAAAAATCTGGATGCCCTGGAAGCCATGGTGGGTTAAGGCAGCGGTCAGAGGTCAGCTTTTAGCTTTCAGGAAAAGACCGCGTTCTGAAGTTGTTAAAATTTTTCGGTGGACCATGCCTGCCGGGGGTTCTCATGAAAATTACTAGATAAGGTGCCCAAGCAGAGCTTGGGCTGAAAAATGTCGTTCCCAAGCAGGAGCTTGGGAACGAGTATAAAAAATCTGGATGCTCTGGAAGCTATGGTGGGGTAAGGAAGCGGTCAGCTCTAAGCTTTCAAAAGCTGACGGAAGATAAATGTAGGGTGGGCACTGCCCACTAGAATTAACCGATAAAGTGTCCAAGCAGAGCTTGGACTGAAAAGTTTTCGTTCCCAAGCACAGCTTGGGAACGAGTATAAAAAAAGCCAGTTAATCCGACTAAGACTAGAAGCTCGGAGGGTGCCATGACAAACGTCAGGATCGGCCGCGGGGTCAGCATCACCTTCCTGGGCCATGCGGCCTTCAAATTAACGGGCGGGGGCGTGAGCGTGCTCATCGACCCCTGGCTCAGTAATCCGCTGTTCAATACGCCGGTGGACAAGGTGGGCCGGGTGGACCTCATCCTGGTGACCCACGGCCACGGCGACCACGTGGGGGAAGCCGTGGCGGTGGCAAAGGCGAGCGGCGCGGCGCTGGTGGCCATCCACGAGCTGTCGGTGATTTTGGCAGGGCAGGGGGCCCCCCGGACCATCGGCATGAACAAGGGGGGGACCATGGCCATCGCCGGGTGTAAGGTCACCATGACCCAGGCGGTGCATTCCTCGGCGGTGGAGGAAGGGGGCAAACTCATCGCCGCGGGCGACCCCGGCGGCTTTGTCATAGAGTTTCCCAACGGCTTCGTAGCCTACCACGCGGGGGACACCGCGGTCTTCAAGGACATGGAACTCATCCGGGAGCTCTACCATCCGGAGTTGGCCATGCTGCCCATCGGCAGCCATTACGTCATGAGCCCGCTGGAGGCGGCCCTGGCCTGCAAGATGCTGAAGCCCCGCTGGGTGATCCCCATGCACTACGGCACCTTCCCGGTGCTCACCGGCACCGCGGAAGAGCTTATCGAGCGTCTCAAGGGCGAGCCGGAGATCACGGTGATTCCCTTGAAACCGGGGGAGACGGTGGAGTAGTGAGCGGTGAGCAGTAAGCAGTGAGCAGTGAGCAGTAAGCAGTAAGCGGTGAGCAGTTATAGTAACTATTGCCGGGCTCGGAGAGAAATAATTACTCGATAAGGTGCCCAAGCAGAGCTTGGGCTGAAATTTCATCGTTCCCAAGCAGGAGCTTGGGAACGAGTATAATGGTGCGTAAAACGCACCCTACGCAAGACTGCCTACTGATCACTGATAGCTGGCGACTGAAAGGAGCCCAGATTGCGCCGTAAGAAGGCCTGGCAGGTATATCCGAATCAGCCGGAGTTGGTGGCTGAGGTCACGGCCCGCCATAATCTGCCGCCGTTGGTGGCCCGCATCCTGTTGAATCGGGGGCTCGCCGCCGCGGACGACATCCTGGCGTATCTGGACCCGTCCCTGGAGCGCCTCTATCCGCCCTTCGGCCTGCCGGACCTGGAGACCGCCGCGGCCCGCCTGGGTCGGGCGGTGCGCCAGGGAGAGGCAGTGGCGATCTACGGCGATTATGACGCCGACGGCCTCACCGCCACCGCGGTGCTGTACCAGTTTTTGCGGGAATTAGGCCTTACCGGTATTCCTTATATCCCCGATCGGCTGACCGAGGGTTACGGCCTCAAGCTCGAGGCCCTGAAGGAACTGGCGGCCCGGGCCCGGCTGCTGGTGACGGTGGATTGCGGCATCAGCGACGCCTCCGAGGTGGCCTGGGCTCAGGCCCACGGGCTGGAGGTGATCATCACCGATCACCACGAGATTCCCCCGGAGCTGCCCCCGGCCGTGGCCGTGGTCAATCCCAAGCGCCAGGGCTCCGATTACCCCTTTGGGGAACTGGCCGGGGTGGGGGTGGCGCTGCTCTTGGCCCTGGGGGTGCGGGCGGAGCTCCGGGCGGAAGGCTGGTTCCGGGAGCGCCGGGAGCCCAACCTCAGATCGTACCTTGACCTGGTGGCCCTGGGCACCGCGGCGGACGTGGTGCCGCTGTTGGGGGAAAACCGCATCCTGATGCGCCAGGGGCTCATGGTCCTGGAGGAGAGCCGCCGTCCCGGGCTGGTGGCCCTGAAAGAAGTGGTGGGGCTGGAAGGCAAACCCATCACTTACCGGGACGTGGTCTTCAAGCTGGCGCCCCGGCTCAATGCCGCCGGCCGCCTGGGCCAGGCCCGGTGCGCCCTGGAGTTGCTCCTGAGCGATGATCTGCAACAGGCGCGGGTTCAGGCTAACTATCTTCAGAACCTCAACCGGCAGCGTCAGGCCCTGGAAGAGGAGGTGCTGCAGGTGGCCGCGGCCCTGATTGGCCGGGAAGGCCTGGGGACGCGGCCGGCGCTGGTCCTGGCGGGCGAGGGCTGGCATCCCGGGGTGATCGGCATCGTGGCGGCCCGCCTGGCGGAAGAGTATCACCGGCCCGTGGCCCTGGTGAGCCTCACCAACGGGGTGGGCCGGGGCTCCGCCCGGTCCGTCGAAGGATTTCATTTATTTCGGGGATTGCACGCCTGCCGCCAGGCGCTCCACAAGTACGGGGGGCATGAGTTTGCCGCGGGCTTTGAGGTGGCGGCGGATAATCTGGCGCACTTTCGCGAACTCCTGGAGCAAGCCGTGGTCGAGCAGGTGGGGCCCCAACCGCGCCGGCCCACCCTCAAAGTCGACGCCCAGGTGACGCTGGCGGAACTGAACGGCGTGTTTTACCAGCACCTGGAATCCCTGCGGCCGTTCGGTCCCGGCAACCCGGCGCCGGTCCTGGTGTGCCAGGAGGTGGAATGCCTGGGGTCCCGGGTGGTGGGAGAGCGGCACCTGCGGGTGCAACTGGCCCAGGCCGGGCAGGTGCTGGAGGCCATTGCCTTTGACCGGGGGGCCAGCCACCCGCTCACCGGCACCCTGGATGTGGCCCTGAGCACCAGGGTATCGCAGTATCAGGGACGGGCCGCCCCGGACCTGCGGCTGCTGGATTGGGGGAAGCCGTAGAATCAGCTATCAGCAGTCAGCTTTCAGCTTTTAGCCAAGACCCGGGATGAGCGAAAGGGGGCTCCCAGATGGGGGTCTTGCGCATCTTGTCTCTGCCAGTTCAAAAAGATTCAGCTAGTGTTGCATCCCAGATATAATTTGACAAAGTTTTGTAAGGGCGCACCTGCGTGTGCGCCCTAAAAACAAGGGCGGACACATGGGTCCGCCCCTACAGTAACGGCCAACTTATTTAAAGGGAATACCCATGACAACCCTATGGTGATGATCCCAGGTGAGGAGAACCCGGCTGGTCCCTGTCCGCCAGCAGGCGCCGGGCTTTCTGCTTGTCCTCCTCCAGATCCTGGGGCTTATCGGCATGCCGGGTGCTTTTCAGCACCCGTGCCAATTCCTCTCGGGCCGGGACGCGCTCATGAAGGCGGTAAAGGGTCTGGGCCAGGTACAGGTGGTTGGTGCTGTTCTCCGGGGCCAGGCGCACCGCGGTCTGGAGGTGTTTAAGGGATTTGTGCAGGTCGCCCACGGACATGGGCCAGGCGGGGGCCTCATAATAGATGCGGCCCAGTACCCGGTGGGCCCCGGCCTGTTCGTAGGTTGCATCCAGGACCACGGCGCGCTCGAGCTCCTGCATGATTTGAGGCAGGAGCCGGCGGGCCATCATATAGCCGCAATTTTCGGCTAAACCGCAAAGATTGAGGGCCAGCCAATAGTGGCCCTCAACCCGGTTGGGGTCTTCATGGATCAGGGTGTCGGCATAAACCTTGCCCCTGCGGTAATGCCCTTCACAATATTTCTTGGGGGTCAGTTGCCCCAGGATAAAGCAGGTGCGGGCCAGCCGCGCCAGGACCAGGGGGCGGGGAGCCGCGTTGGCGGAAAGCAGTTCTTCGTACAAGCTCAGGGCCTTCTCGGCCTGAGCTGCGTCCAACGTGGCGCTCTTCAGGAGGGTATCGGCTTCGGTCAGGGCGGCGGGGGCGGCGTTCAGCCCGGCGGTGGCGGCCAGGAGGATCAAAGCTATACATCCCAGGAACTGCATCCCGCGAGTCGGGTTCATGGTCAGTCCAACCAGAATATTATGCAGATAACGCGAACGCGCTGCGCCGCGCAAATTTCCACGCCTAAAGTATAATGTCCGGAAACCCGCTTGCCAACCCCGGGAAGCGTGGGAGGGATAAAGATCAAATTTTTTCGCAATTCCCCCATCAAGGAGGCGGCCGCATAAGACCTTGATCAGCCCTCTTTTCTATGATAGAGGATGGAGGTAACTTATGCGCGGTCACAGGAGGGATCATGGCCGGGGTCAACAAGGTTATTCTGATAGGGAATCTGGGGGCTGATCCGGAGATGCGTTATACCGCCGACGGCACCGCGGTGTGCAAGTTCTCCCTGGCCACCAGCCGGAGATTCACCGGCAGAGATGGACAGAAGCAGGAAAAGACCGAGTGGCACCGCATCGTGGTCTGGCGCAAACTGGCGGAAATTTGCGGCCAATATCTTTCCAAGGGCAAACAGGTGATGATTGAAGGCCGGATTGAGTACGGGTCTTATGAAAAGGACGGTGTGAAGCACTACACCACCGACATCGTCGCCGAAAATATGCAGATGCTGGGAGGCCCGGGCCCAGGCAATCGGGCTCAAGAGCCGGAAGCTCCCTTTGAACAGCCGCCGGGCGGCATGCCTGAAGACGATATCCCCTTTTAAGCCATAGGTTGGGGCGTACGCCGGCCCGTTAGCAACGGGTGGGCCTTGGCCGCGCCCGGAGAGAAACCACCGTTTTGCGACCCAGTCGGCGCCAGGTGCGGGAAGAGGTGGTAACGCGGCTCAAGGCCGGGGATTTCCAGGGTTTGGAGGAACTGGCCGGCCGGGATCGCGGGGTGGCGGCCATCCTGATGCAATTTCTCTATGATCCCGGCGACCTCCTGCATTGGCGAGCCCTGGAGGGGTTGGGGCACGTGGCCGGAGCCCATCCGGAACAGGTGCACAAACTCATCAACCGGCTCCTCTACCTGGTCAATGAGGATTCGGGCAGTACGGGGTGGGGGGCGGCCGCGGCCCTGGGGGAGATCGGCCGGCACCGGGTCTCCCTGATCAAAGAGATCATCCCCATGTTCATCGGCTTTCTGGGAGAAACGTTCACCCTGGAACCGATGCTGTGGGGCGTCGGCCGGATGGCGGAAGTGCATCCGGAACTGCTGGTTGAAGTTTTGCCCCGTATTGCACCTTTTCTCACAAGCCCGGAGCCGCAGGTGCGGGCCCTGGCCGCCTGGTGTCTCGGCAAAGCCCGGTACCGCCCGGTTGCCGGCGCGCTGGCGACGCTTTTGGGGGACGGCCACCCGGTGCAGCTCTACGATCGGGGGGAGCTGTTCCAGGCCACCGTGGGACAGGTGGCCCAAGAGGCCATGGATGCTTTAGCCTGAATCGAGAAAGCGGACACTCACCTTTTTCTGTGCATGCGCATCAGATTAACCCAAGGATAAGGAAGGGAAAGCCAGATGTTTTTAATCATTGTCGCTTTTATCGTTGGTGTCTTTGTGGGCTACAAATATCCTCAGCAGGTGGACCAGGTTACCCAGTCGGGCAAAAAAGTCTGCACCGATTTGAAGGAGAAGTTCTTCAAGAAGGAAGGGCAGCAATAACCTTAGCCCACCAGGTTCAGCTTTAGAGGGGCTGGCGTTTTTAGAGGCGGCCCTGGCCATCCTGGCAGAGGGCGCTCTTGCCCCAGGCCGGGGGCAGGGGAGGCTGCCACCGCGGACGGGGGAGGAGGTTCAGGGTCGCAGGGCGATGACGGCTCCCTGGCGGCCGGTCAGCCGGTCCCGGCGATAGGAGTAGAACTCGGCGGCCTGGCACCGGGTGCAGAGGCCGGCGAGGTCGAGGCGCGCCGGGGAGAGCCCCGCCGCCAGCAGTTGATCGCGGCTGAACCGCCAGAGGTCGAAGTAGGTGGGCCGCACCTGGTAGGTCCACAGGGCCGGGGGAAATTCCTGGCGGAAGTTGCGGAACTCGGCGCAGCAGGGTCCCAGACTCGGGCCCACCACGGCGTAGAGGTCTGAGGGGCGGGTCCCGAACCGGGACTGCAGCAGGTTCACCGACTCACCCAGGATATTGGCGACTTGCCCACGCCAGCCGCAATGCACGTTGGCCACCACCCGGTGCACGGGGTCATAGAACATCACCGCCTGGCAGTCGGCCTGCTTGATGAGCAGGCCCAGACCGGATACAGTGGTAATGAGGATGTCCACCTCCGGGATATCCGCCACCGGGACCTGGCCGGCGGCGGTGATCACCGCGGCCCGGCCGCCGTGCACCTGAACGGCGCCGGCCAGGCCCGCCAAGCCCAGGGCCTGTTGCAGGCGGCGCTGGTTCCGGGCCACCAACTCCCGCCGGTCGCCCACCGCCAGACTGACATTGAGACTGTGATACGGCCCGGCGCTCACCCCGCCCCGGCGGGTGAAAAAGCCGTGGGCGACCTCCGGCAAGGCGGCCAGCACGGGGCTGCGATAATACGTGAGTCCGTCGGCTATCTGCCAATCCACCATCCGCCTGCATCTCCTCGCCGGGTACTCTATCATACCCGGACAGACCGGAACATCCGAAAATCCGCAGATGCATTATCCCGGGCGGGTTGCCGGGTCTGGGCATATAATGTGGCGGGCGTCACCGGCGCCCGGATCATGTCATCAAGGAGGAAAACAGGCGTGGCCGCGACAAGCCTCATGATCGTGCAGCACATGGACTGGGAGGGCCCCGGGCAGCACCTGCTGGCGGCGCTCCTTTCGGCCAACGTCACCTTCCGGGTGGTGCAGGCCTGGCAGGAGCCCTTACCGCCCATGCACAACTTTGGCGGAATGATTGTCTTGGGGGGGTCTCCGAACGTGGATGAAGAAGCACAGTTCCCCTACCTCATCCCGCTGAAGGCCCGCATCCGGGATGTGATCGCGGCGGGGCAGGCTTATCTGGGCTTTTGCCTGGGACACCAGTTGCTGGCCCAGGTGTTGGGGTGTCAGGTGGCCCCTCTGCCGAAGAAATCCGTAGGTTTCATTACCGGCGAACTGACCCCGGCGGGGCTGGCGCACCCGGTATTTACGGGATTGCCGCGGCAGTTCAAGCTGTTCAAGTGGCACGGGCAGGGAGTGTTGCCGCCCCTGGCGGCCGGCGTCAGCCTGTTGGCCAAATCGGCGGCGGCGCCGGTGGAGGCCCTGGGATTGGCCGATAATCCCCGGGTGGTGGGGTTGCAGTATGATAACCACGCGGCAGCGGTGGACGTGGCCACCTGGCTCAAGCATGACGGGGAGTGGGCCCTGGAGGGGTCGGGAGCCGATCCCGAGGCCATGGTGACCGCCGCAGTGGCCCAGGAAGCCGTGATGGGCCAGGAGTTCCGCCGGTTCATGGATAACTTCTTGCAATCAATCCGGAGGGCGTAGTAAAGTCGCGGGAAGCTAATCCCGGGGCGGGGGTCCCACCTGAGCCCCCGGCGCCACGGCAGGGCTCGCCGGCCTGGCATAATACTTGAAGTTTTCATGAAAAACTTACCTGGGGGAGTTCCATGACGCGTAACAAGCGCACCGACACCAAAGCTCACGAAGAATTGGCGCCCCTGACGGAACATATCCTGACGCAAATGGGCCGCGAGGGGGATTACATTCGCCTGCGCTTGAAGATTTTTTATCGTCAGCGGGCCAGCAAAGTCGAATCTCCCTTTGAGTCGCGTGGGAAGGACACGGCGTAAGGGGGAAGCCCCGGGGGGGCACCGGCGCGTTGAGGGGGTGACCGGGGTTCTCGGGGTCTGGCCCTGGGGTCGCAAGCATGGGGGTTGCGGGGTTGAAGTCTAGACTTTAGGAAGGTTTCCGGGGCCGTTGGTATGGCGTCGGCGTAAGGCAGTATCGGGGTCCAAGAAATTGCTTACCATCCCCACGGATTGGCCAAGCTCCGGCTTGGCGATCTCGTTGGGCAAGTGATTGAATTCATGAAATCTGAATGAAGGTGCCCAAGCAGAGCTTGGGCCACAACAGATGTTTCCAAGCAGTAATTCATGAGCCCTTGGCTCACCCGAAACTATGAAAAGTCGGTAGGGCGGGCCTCCAGGCCCGCCGCGGCCGAAAGCAGATGGTGAGTAGAACGCACGAAAGACCTTTCGGAACAGGAGATGGGGATGAGGACTCAAACTTAACAAGAGAAGCTGGCGTTGGACCAAGGCACATAATCGGCTCGGCATGCCGACCTGGGAGTGTAGACCCCGGCTTGACGGGCGCGCCGGCGGGTATTATAGTGTGGTTAGCCCGGCGGGCGGGGGAGAAAACACATGGCTTGGTTACACCTGATACTGGTAATAACGATGTTGACCGCGGGCTGCGACCGGGTATTGTATCAGCGCTTCGAAAAGAGCATGTGGACCAACTATATCCACCTCAATGACGTGAAGCCGGGGATGACCGAGGCGGAAGTGCTGGGCATCATGGGCCCGCCCGGGATCAAGGAAGAAGGCGATTACCGGGGCGGCCACTACACCATCTGTTTCTACCTGACCCATAGCATGGATTTCGAGGAAAGCAACACCGTGCGGGGCGGTTACACCCCCCTGGTATTTAAGAGTGACCGCCTGGTTGGCGTCGGCAAGCGGGACTACCGTCAGGCGGTGGACCGCCCGGAAGCGGAGGGGGTTCCCGCCGGGAGCCTGCCCTGGAGTCGAACCCAATGAGGCAGGTTTCAGGTTTTAGGTTTCAGGTTTCAGTCAAAACCAGGAATGGGGCAAGCTCACGGGGGTTGGATGAGCCCTGAAAATTCGTCTGGGCAGCGGCCCATGGCCGTCATGGTCGGCGCGTAAGACGCGCCCTACGACCTGACCCCTAACCCCCGATCCCTGACCCCGGCGCACCCGCTCAACCGGTAAGTTGAGCCGCTTTCTCCCCCGCCAGTTGGCCGCAGGCGGCCCCGATCTCCTGCCCCCGACTCTCCCTGATCATCACCGTATAATTGGCCTGGCGCAAAATATCCTGGAATTCGAGGGTCCTGGCCTCGGGCGGCGGCCCGAAGGGCAGGCTCGGATGGCGGTTGAAGGGGATCAGGTTGATTTTGGCCCGAAAGCCCCGGAGCAGCCGGGCCAGTTGCCGGGCCTGGTCCGGGGAGTCGTTGAGGCCGTCTAAGAGCACGTAGGCAAAGGTGATGCGCCGGTGCCGGGGCAGGGGGAAGGCCCGGCAGGCGCGCAACAGCTCCTCCAGGGGATAGCGCCGGGTAATCGGCATGATGCGGCTGCGGGTGTCATTGTCCGGGGCATTGAGGGAAACGGTGAGGTTGGCCCGGGCTTCCAAGCCCAGCCGGGGGATGTAGGGGGCCATCCCGGCGGTGGACACGGTTATCCGCCGGGGAGAAAAGTTGAGCCCCCAGGGGGCGCTGATCGTGGTGAGGGCCCGCACCAGGGCGGCGAAATTGGCCAGCGGTTCCCCCATGCCCATGAACACCAGGTTGGTAAGGGGGCGGTCGTCGGTAAGCTCCCGGCGCACCGCCAGGATTTGATTGACCATTTCGCCGGCGGTGAGGTTGCGGATCAGGCCGCGTCGGGCCGTCAGGCAAAAGCGGCAGCCCTGGGCGCACCCGACCTGGGAAGAGAGGCACAGGGTGTAGTGGCTGTCTTCCGGAATGAGGACCGATTCGATGCGGTTGCCGTCTTCGAGGGCGAAGAGAAATTTGCGGCAGCCGTCGGCGGCGACCCGGACCTGCTCCACCGTGAGATGGCTGATCCGGGCCTTGTCGGCCAATTCCGCCCGGAACGGCCGGGCGACATCGGTCATGGCCTCGAAGTCGGCGACGCCTTTATAGAGCCACTTGACCAGTTGCCGGGCCCGGAACGAGGGCTGGCCCCAGGAGGCCATGAGCTGCTCCAGCTCGGGGAGGGTGAATTCTTTCAGATCCAGGGGGTGAGTCATGAGAGGAATGATGACGGTTACTGATGCCGGCGCGGTGTCAGAGAGCCGCGGAGGCAAACCCGCTCAGCGGGTGAGCGCAGGGGCGGCGCGCTGAACGGTTATTGCCCCCGGGACCGCTCCTGGGCTTCCTGCCGGGATTTGCAGGCGATGCACATGGTGGTCACCGGCCGGGCCTTGAGGCGTTTTTCGTTGATTTCACCGCCGCAGAGCTCGCAATAGCCGTAGGTGCCCGCTTCGATGCGGTCCAGGGCTTCCCTGATCTTGGTGATCAATCTCCGTTCCCGGTCCCGGATGCGCAAGGTGAAGTTGCGGTCGGTCTCGAGGGTGGCCCGATCCGTGGGGTCAGGGAAAGGCGCCACGGCGCCGGTCATGTCATTGCGCGTCTTATCGGCTTCTCCGAGGATCTCTTCCAAGCGTTCCTGCAAAAGCTGGCGGAAATATTCCAGTCGTTCAGGTTCCATTACTCAACTCCGGCCTGGGCAAAATAAATTAGGGGGATACCGCGCCGCGGTGATAATCACCGCTGGCGCCCCCACTCTTCTCCATGAGCACCAAATCCGTAATCATCAGGCCCCGGTCCACCGCCTTGCACATGTCGTAGATGGTCAAAGCGGCCACCGCGGCGGCCGTCAAGGCCTCCATTTCCACCCCGGTGCGGGCGTAAGTCCTGACCGTCGCCCGGATAGCCACCGCCCAGTCCTCGGGTTCCGGCGTGAACTCCACCTCGATGCCCGTGAGGGGCAGGGGATGACACAAGGGGATGAGCTGCGACGTATGCTTGGCCGCCATGATGCCGGCCAGCCGCGCCGCGGCCCAGACGTCCCCTTTGGGCAGGCGGCCGGCCGCGAGCAGCGGGAAGACCTTGGGACCCACGACGATGCGGCAGGCGGCCATGGCCTGGCGCAGGGTTTCGGCCTTGTGCCCCACGTCCACCATGCGCATCTGCCCTGATTCATCCAGGTGGGTAAAACTATTCATGACCGGCTCTATCGAACTGCTCCCGCTCCAGGCCGGCCAACTCCTCCAGGAGGGAGCGCAGCCTGGGACTTAAATTTTGCGGGGTGGTGACGACGACTTCATTCACCTGATCTCCCGGCGGGTGATAAGGGCTGCCGGGAGCCCCGGCCCCGGGAAACCGGAACGTCAGGCCGGTACGAGTGCCCTGGGGCAGATTTACGGTCTGAGAGCCATCCAGGGTGGGGATCCGGAAGGTGCCCCCGAGGGCCGCCTCGGCAAAGGACAGCTCGATCTTATAGTGAATATCGTTGCCCACCCGGGTGAAGAACGCATGAGGGGCCACATGGACCACCACTTCCAGGTTCCCCGGGGGGCCGTCCTGGAAGCCGACGCCGCCTTCCCCGGCGAAGCGGAAGCGGGCGCCGTCTTGGGTGCCCGGGGGAATCCGGAACTGATATTCCCGCCTCAGATGGCGATAGCCGGCGCCGCCGCAGTGCCGGCAGGGGTGCGTGACGATCTTGCCCCGCCCCCGGCAGGGCTCGCAGACGGGACCGAACCGCAGGAGGCCGGGCCCGCCGAACCGCCGTCCCCGGCCCTGGCAATCCGGGCACTCGGCATAGTCGGCGCCCGCGGCCAGGCCGGTAGCCCGGCAGTGGCCGCAGGGTGGATGGTGGTCCACCGCAATCACGGTGCCCATGCCCTTGACGGCCGCAGCAAAGGGAATTTCCAGGTCGTAGCGGAAATCGGCCCCCGCCGACTGGGACAGGGGGGCGCCTTCCCGGAAGATGCCGAAAAACTCCGCGAAGAAAGAATCTTTATCGGTAAACCGGGGGCGCCGATAATTGCCGGCCTGGCTCCGGCTGCGGGGGCGTTTCCTGGCTCTGGCCCTGGCCGCCAGGATGGCCTCAAAGGCCTCGGCGACCAGGCGAAAGCGGGCCGCAGCTTCCGGATCATTGGGATTGAGGTCCGGGTGGTGCCGCCGGGCCAGGACGCGGTAGCGCCGGCGCACTTCCTCCAACGTGCTGGTGGGCTTCACTCCCAGGATGCGATAGTAATCCAGAGCTGACATACCTTATTGGTCTGGGGCCGTGTTCTGGCCGGCGATAAGGCCGGCGACCATGGCGGTTTTGTCGGTATCGCCGGCTATTTCGAAGGCCCGGCGGGCGAAGTGGAGTTGGCCCAGGGCCAAGGCCCGTTCAGCCAGCCGGCGCCAAACTTCGGGGTCCGTTTCCCCGAGGCGGCCGAGCAGGTAAGCGTCTCCCGCTTCCAGGCAGTAGGCCTTGAGCGCCTCCAGGCCTTCCGTGACCACGCCTTTCCGGAAGAATTCCAGGGCATCTTCCTGCCAACCCAGGTCCAGAAACTGGTTGCCATAATCCCGGCATTGGGCCGGGGTGAGGACCTTGTCGGCCAGCAGTTGCCTTTTCTTGAGGCAGTTCGGCAAGCCTTTGGGCAACGCGGGTGAGGCCGGACTCAACGGCTCCTCCTCCTCTTCCAGATAATCAATTATTTATAAAATATCTTGATGGGTATGTAAACCGTAATTTTCTCGGGGCTCGGGCCTCCGGTCCCGCGAAGCTCTTGACTTTCTCCGTGTCATTGAGTAAGGTAAACATGTCACGGAGTTTTTACCCAATTATTTCGGGAGTTTCAGACTCGCGGCGCTGCGGCCTCGGAAAGCCGCCTGGGGGGCCGCGGCCGCCGGGTCAAGAGGCTCCCGGCTTTCAATTATGAGCGCCACGCCGTCGAAAATAAGCCAACTATCTTATGTTTAAACGGCTACTGGAGCGGTTTCGCCAGGATCGAGGTCTTCACAAGGCCACGGTGCGCGTCGACTTCTTCCCCGCAAACCAGGTGACTCCCCAGATATCCTGGTTGAGCGGCCAGGATCCCGAAGCCGACACTATTCCCCTGATCCTCATGGTTTATGCCCGGATCCTCTATGAGCTGGCGGAACTGAACGAGGTCCGGACGGCCCGGGAACTGATCCGCTTTCTGGAGCAGGTGTGCGGGCGGGTGCTGAACAGTGACGGACCGCCGCGGCGGCCTCGCCTGCCCCTGGGCCAACTGCAGCTGGCGGCGGAACCCGACGTGCCCCCGGAGAGGTCCTACCAGGCGGAATTGTATGAGTTTCAGGGAGGCAGCTACCGCCTGGATTTTCACGGCAGCATCGGCAAAGAAGGCTTCTACCTGCCCGGGGCCTTCCTGGTCCTGCTGCAATCCTGCCTGGACAACCTGGGAGACGACGCCATTCGCCGGATGGCCCGGGGTCTGATGCGCCTGCATCTTTACTACCGCTATCGTCGGGACTTTTGGGAGGGAGGGGCGCTCAGCGCCGGCCCGGTCTTTGCCCTGGGGACGGAAGAGCTCAAGCCGGAGGAGGCGGTGCCGGAGGTCTGAGCCCGGGTGCCAGCGCGCCATCAGCCGATCAAGATAAGAAAAAAGGCAGGGGCACGGGTCCCTGCCTGTTGATTTTTCGGGGTATGATGCAGCTATGGGAGACATCTCCTGAAGCCCGCCAGGATGAGGCCGGAACTCCGGAGCCAGCTGGCTCTGGGGCGAGGAACCGGATCAAAGTCGCCTTCGGCGGAGAAGCCGGGGATCTGGCCGGGGGTTCCCGCAGCAGGGAGAGTGCAGTGAGGATCTCTTGAACCATCCGGTATAAAGGGGGCCTAAATTCAAACTCTCATTAATTTGGTTAAATATGTACAACAAATTCATTAAATAGTCAAATATAATATTAAAATAATTATCAATAAAATATATTGCATTATAAGGGGTGTGATCCGCCGTGGACGGCGGCGACGCCGGGCTTAGACAGATATCCGTTGCAGCAGGCTGGCCTTGATGCGGTCGAATTCCTCGGGGCTGATGACGCCTTCATCCCTCAGCTTGATGAACTCCTCCAATTCTTCCCGGAGGCGCTCCGGCGGCAGCCAGGTCTGATAGGCCGGAGCCTCGGTCTCCAGGCGGAGGGGGCCTTCCAGGGCCAAAGGCTGGGGCCGCGCCGCGGGCAGGGCGTGGGCCAGGCGGTCGGCGCCGGAGTAGCGCAGGGTGAGGACGCCGTTCATCAGGGAGATCTCGACGTCCTTGCCGTTCTTGGTCGCCGCCCGCATCAGGTCCTGAAAATCGCCGGTCTGGGCCGCCATCTTGGCCTTGATGGCCCCCCAACCGCGATAAAGGCGCCAGAGGGCAAAGGCCAACACGCAGGCGAAGCCCGCGAAGATATAGGCGTTGAAGCCCAGGATGCCGGTGACCCACACCAGGGCGATGATGAGCACGAAGGGAATGGCGATGAGAAAGATCAGCAGGCTGTAAAAATTGGCCAGATTCCCCAGGGAGGCAACCGCAGGGTCCGATGGATCTTTTTGAAAACGGGAAAAAAATTTGCCCATAATATCAGTTCCAAGGCGGGTGAAAACCAACTGGTATTAAGGTTAGCATTTTTGCGTAAAGTTGCAAGTGCGCACCAGCCCCTCATGGGTTGCTGCGCCAATCCAGGGGCGCTATACATGGCGCCCCGCAGGATCATTCACGCCTCTGCCAAATGGTGATCTGACGCGCCGGGATCACCCCGCCTGGAAAAAGGCCCGGTAGGCCTTGAAGGTCATGTAGAGGTCGGCCTTGGAGGCGACTTCAAAGGGCGAATGCATGGACAGCAAGGGCGTGCCGCAGTCGATGATCTCCAGGCCGTGCACTGCCAGGAACTTGGCGATGGTGCCGCCGCCGCCTTCGTCCACCTTGCCCAACTCCCCGGCCTGCCAGATGACCCCGTGCTCCTGGAAGATTTTGCGAATCCAGGCGACGTATTCGGCATTGGCGTCGCTGGTGTGGTACTTGCCGCCGCTGCCGCCGTACTTGTGGAAGCAGACGCCGTAGCCGAGGCGGGCGGCGTTCCGTTTTTCATGGACCTCGGGGAAGTCCGGGTCCAGACCCCCGGTAACGTCGGCGGAGAGGGCCTTGCTGGCCATGAGCGCCCGTCGCCGGGCCAGGGGGCTTTCACCCCGTTGTTCCAGGAGGGTCGCGACGATTTCGTCCAGGAGGCAGTTTTTGGCCGAGGTGTTGCCTTCGCTGCCAATTTCTTCTTTGTCGTAACAGAAGGCCAGGCAGGTGTGTTCCGGCTCCTGGACGTCGAAGATGGCGGCCAGAGAGGCGTAGGCACAGGAGCGGTCGTCCTGGCCATAGGCGCCGATCAGGCTGCGGTCCCAGCCCAGGTCCCGGGCGGGGCCGGCCGGCACCACCTCCAACTCGGCGCTTACCAGGTCTTCCTCCCGGATGCCGTAACGGTCTTCCAGGAACTTGAGGAGATGGAGCTTGACGCGCTCCTTGGTCTCGGAAGTGCCTAAAGGGAGGGAGCCCACCAGGAGGTTGAGCTTTTCCCCTTCGAAGGCGTCGGCCACCTTTTTATCCATCTGGACCTTCTTAGCCAGGTGGGGCAGGAGATCCAGCACGGTGAAGACCGGGTCGTCGGGTTCTTCGCCGATGGTGAGGGGCACGTGGGAGCCGTCGGCCTTGAGGATCACCCCGTGGATGGCCAGGGGCCGGGCCAGCCACTGGTACTTCTTGATGCCGCCGTAGTAGTGGGTCTTCAGGAAGGCCAGGTCCGTATCTTCATAGAGGGGATACTGTTTGAGGTCCAGGCGGGGGGAGTCGATATGGGAGGCCACCAGGCGGAGGCCCTCGGTGAGGGGCCGGCGGCCCTGGACCACCAGGACGATGGTCTTGTTCTTATAATTATAAAAGGCCCGGGGGCCGGATTCCTGGCGGGCCAGGTCCACGAAGCCCAGGGCCCTGGCCTGGCGCTCGATCTCGGCCACCGCCTCCCGTTCCGTCTTGGCCCGGTCCAGAAAGGTCTTGTAGCGGTCGCCGTAGGCAAAGATGGCCTGGCGTTCAGCCTCGTTATCCTTCACCACATCCCACACCAGTTGCGGGGAGACCGCCAGGCGGTCCCACATTTGTTGCAGTGCGTCCTTGTCCGGAACTTCCATATTTGATTCATCCTCCGTTGATTTCGATCATTCAGGATATTCGTAAGGCGCGACTGGCGCGCCTCTTCATAGTGCGTAAGACGCACTCTCCGTTGACATGCTCTTGCCATCCCGTGACAGAATGCCGCGGAATGGTTATTAAATACCATGATTCCCGGGAAGAAACAATGAGGGGGCAGGGAAGGGGGCCAGCAGAAGGTTGACTTAAGCGAGGAAAATTAATAAATTAATATGGATGAATCGTCCGCGTTGCGAGAGTGGCGGAATTCGGCAGACGCACTGGATTTAGGTTCCAGCGGGACAACCGTGGGGGTTCGAGTCCCCCCTCTCGCACACCTCGGCGGGGGAGAGCCAGGCCGGGGACATGCCCTCCTGATGATGATCACATTTTAGGATAATGGTGAGCTAAGAACATGACAGACAGCGCATTGCAGGTGGAGATTGAGAATCTCAGTGAAGTCAAACGAAAAGTCAAGATTGTGGTGCCCTCCACCGAGGTGACCCAGGAAGTGGACCGGGCCTACCGGGAATTGGGAAAACGGGCCAAAGTCAAAGGTTTCCGGCCGGGCAAGGTGCCGCGCTCCATCCTGGAGATGTATTACCACAAAGAGATCGACCAGGAGGTGTCCGACTCCCTGGTGCGCCGGTCCCTGGCGGAAGTCCTGAAGGACAAGGCCCTGGAGCCCGTCAACCTGAGATGGCCAGAGTCGCCGCCGCCAGTGGTGGCCGGCCAGGATTACCGCTACAGCGTGGAGTTGGAGGTCCCCCCGGAGTTTACCGCCGCGGACTATCTGGGCTTCAAGCTCGAGGCCCCGGAAGTCGAGGTGACCGACGCCGAGGTGGAGCAGCGCCTGGAGGAAATCCGGCAGGGCAACGCCCTCTTAAAGCCGCCGGCGGAAGACCGGGGGGTCCAGGAAGGGGACTTCGTCGTCCTGGATTACCAGGGCTACTTCGCGGGGCAGCCGGTGGAAGGGGCCAAGTCGGAAGGCACTTACATGGAGGTGGGGAGCGGCAAGTTCAACCCCGATTTCGAACGCAACCTTATCGGCCTCAGAGCGGGGGCCGAGGCCCGCTTCGCGGTGGCCCTGCCCGAGGATTTCGCCAATCCTCTCCTGGCCGGAAAGGTAGTGGATTTCCAGGTCAAGATTCTTGAAGTGAAAGAAAAGGTGGTGGCCGAACTGGACGATACCTTCGCTCAAAACCTGGGCGGTAATTTTCAGACCATGGCTGACTTGCGCAGTGCGGTGCGACAGGATATTATTAAAGGTAAGGAGAGGGAGCGTAAGGCCTACCTGGAAAACCAGGTGGCGGATAAATTGCTCGCCGGGCACGCCTTCGAGGTGCCGCCCTCCCTGATCAGCCAGGAACAGGAGAATATGCTGCGGGACCAGATGGACCGCTATGGCCAGATGGGCATGAATATAGCCAATATGGACACGGCCAAGATGATGGAGGTCCTGAAGCCCATGGCCGAGCGCCGGGTGCGGGTCAATCTGGTGCTGGGGCGGATTGCCGAACAGGAAGGCCTGGCGGTGGACGACGCGGCAGTGGACGCCGCCCTGGCCCGCATCGCGGTGCACAGCGGCCGGGAGGTGGCCCAGGTGAAGGATTTCTATGAGGAGCACGATTTGATCGGGACCTTAAGAAGGCAGCTCCTGGACGACCAGACCATGCAACTGTTACTGGAAAAAGCCGAAATCAACCCGGTCTCTGCGCCCGGCGGCGAGGAGGGTACAGAGATTGCAAAGGAGTAGCATGCAGTTAATTCCCATTGTGGTGGAACAGAGCAGCCGGGGGGAACGGGCTTACGACATCTATTCCCGACTGCTGCGGGACCGGATCATCTTTCTGGGCACTATAGTGAGCGATGACATCGCCAACCTGGTGATCGCCCAGTTGCTGTTTTTGGAGGCGGAGGATCCTGATAAGGAAATCAACTTTTATATCAACTCCCCGGGCGGGCTGGTAACCGCGGGGATGGCGATATATGATACCATGCAGTACATCAAGAGCCCGGTAGCCACCCTGTGTATGGGCCAGGCGGCGTCCATGGCGGCGCTGCTCCTGGCGGCGGGCAGCCCGGGCAAGCGGTTTGCCCTGCCCCATGCGCGGATCCTGATTCACCAGCCCCTGGGCGGCTTCCAGGGGCAGGCCACGGACGTGGACATCCAGGCCCGGGAGATTTTGCGTCTCCGGGAGGAACTGAATGAGATCATGGCCATTCATACGGGCCAACCCATTGACCGGATCAACCGGGATACGGAGCGGGATTTTTATATGTCCGGGGAGCAGGCCAAGGCATACGGCCTGATTGATGCAGTGATCACCCATCGGGAAGCGGCTATCCCCTTCCCGAAACATCAGGACTGAGAGCCTGATGGGCCATACCTCAGCGCCGCTAAACCTGTGATGCAGGCTTGACGAGCGGCGGAGAAGCAAAACAGCCAAACCCTGGACGCGGCTGCGGTTCGGGGTTTGGGGAGGAAAATTTCTATGAGTAAACGCGGTACCGACAAGAGTGCCGACCTGCTGTGTTCGTTTTGCGGCAAAAGCCAGGGCGAGGTGAAGAAGCTCATTGCCGGCCCCGGTGTCTACATCTGCGACGAGTGTATCGAGTTGTGTAACGACATCATCGCGGAAGAATACGAGAAAGACGACGCCAAACATGCCAGGCTCGCCATCCCCGAGCCGTCGATCATCAAACAACAGATCGACGAATACGTCATCGGCCAGGAACGGGCCAAGAAGATCCTGTCGGTGGCGGTGTACAACCACTATAAGCGCATTAACGCCGGGGTGGACCTGGACGGGGTGGAGCTCCAAAAGAGCAATATCCTGCTGGTGGGCCCCACGGGGTCCGGCAAGACCTTGCTGGCCCAGACCCTGGCCCGAATCCTGAACGTGCCGTTCACCATTGCGGACGCCACCACCCTGACGGAGGCCGGCTACGTGGGCGAGGATGTGGAAAACATCATCCTCAATCTTCTGCAGGTGGCGGATTACGACGTGGAGAAGGCCTCCCGGGGGATCGTGTACATCGACGAAGTGGACAAGATCGCCCGCAAGACGGACAGCCCCTCCATCACCCGGGACGTCTCCGGGGAGGGGGTGCAGCAGGCCCTGCTCAAAATCATCGAGGGCACCCTGGCCTCGGTCCCGCCCAAAGGGGGGCGCAAACACCCGCAACAGGAGTTCATCAAGGTGGACACCACCAATATCCTGTTCATCTGCGGGGGGGCGTTCAACGGCCTGGAGGATATCATCGGGACCCGCATCGGCCGCAAGGCCATGGGGTTCGGGGCCGACATCCAGAGCCGGGCCCAGCGGCCCCTGGGTGAGACCCTGGCCCAGCTCCATCCCCAGGATCTGCTGAAGTTCGGTCTCATCCCGGAGTTCGTGGGACGCCTGCCGGTCATCGCCACCCTGGACGAACTGAATGAGGACGCCCTGGTGCGGATTCTCCGGGAACCCAAGAACGCCCTGGTGAAGCAGTATCAGAAACTTCTGGAACTGGACCGGGTAAACTTGAGTTTTACCGACGACGCCCTGGTGGCGGTAGCCAAAGAAGCCCTGAAACGCAAGTCCGGGGCCCGGGGTCTGAGAGCCATCCTGGAGCGGGCCATGCTCGACCTGATGTATGAACTGCCGTCTCTCAAAGATGTCCAGGATTGCCTGATCAATGCGGACTTCATCATCAAGCAGGGCGAGCCGATTCTCACCTTTCGGACGACCGAGGACGAGGCCTGGGACAAGCCCGGCGTGGCGGTGCAATAATGATCTTCCGATTACCCAAGATCCGCGCAACCGGGGAAGGAGATAAACGCCATATGCTCACGGTGCCCATGTTGCCCCTCAGAGATATCGTCATCTTCCCCCACATGGTGGTGCCGTTGTTCATCGGGCGGGAGCGATCCATCCATGCCCTGGAATACGCCATGGGGCAGGAAAAATATATCCTGCTGTGCACCCAGAAGGACCCCCGCAAGGATGAACCCCGGGAGGGGGAGATTCACCGGGTGGGCACCCTGGCGGCCATCTTACAGCTTCTGCGCCTGCCGGACGGCACCGTCAAGGTGCTGGTGGAGGGCAAGGGCCGGGCCATTGCGCGCCAATTCCTGCCCATGAGCCAGTTCTTCCAGGTGGAGGCCGAGGAACTCATGGAGTCCTGGGAGATTACCTCCGAGACCGAGGCCTTGCGCCGCGCCGCGGTGAGCGGCTTCGAGACCTATAGCAAGCTGAACAAGAAGGTACCCCAGGAGGCCATGCAGAGCCTGGTGGGGGTGGATGACCCGGGACGCCTGTCGGACACCATCGCCGGTCATCTGGCCATCAAGTCGGATGAGAAGCAGGCCCTGCTGGAAACCCTGGACGCCACCCGCCGCCTGGAACAGGTGGTGGGCCTGGTCAACCGGGAAAACGAAATCCTCCAGATCGAATCCCGCATCAAGAACCGGGTCAAGAAACAGATGGAAAAGACCCAGCGGGAGTACTACCTCAACGAACAGATGCGGGCCATCCAGAAGGAGATGGGGGAAAAGGAGGATCTCAAAGGCGAAATCCAGGAACTGGAGCGCCGCATCCGTAGGAAAAAGATGAGCGCCGAAGCCACCGGCAAGGTGAAGCATGAGGTGAAGAAGCTGAAGCTCATGAGCCCCATGTCGGCGGAGGCCACGGTGTCCCGGAACTATATCGACTGGCTCCTGTCCCTGCCCTGGTACGAGCGGACCAAAGACAAGCATAACCTGGAAGAGGCGGAGCATATCCTGGAAGAAGACCACTACGGCCTGGAGAAGCCCAAGGAGCGCATCCTCGAGCACCTGGCGGTGCAGAGCCTGGTGAAGAAGATGAAAGGCCCCATCCTCTGTCTGGTGGGGCCGCCGGGGGTGGGCAAGACCTCCCTGGCCAAGTCGGTGGCCCGGGCGCTGGACCGGAACTTTGTGCGCCTATCTTTGGGAGGCGTGCGGGACGAAGCCGAGATTCGCGGCCACCGGCGCACTTACATCGGGGCCTTGCCCGGCAAGATCATGCAGTCCCTCAAGAAGGCCAAGACCAACAACCCAGTCTTCTGTCTGGATGAAGTGGACAAGATGAGCACGGATTTTCGGGGCGACCCGTCCGCGGCCCTCCTGGAGGTCCTGGACCCGGAACAGAACATCGCGTTCAATGATCATTATCTGGACGTCGACTACGACCTGTCCGAAGTGATGTTCATTACTACGGCCAATAATCTCTATTCCATCCCGCCGCCGCTCCAGGATCGGATGGAGATCATCCGCCTGGCCGGCTATACCGAAGTGGAGAAGCTTCACATCGCCGAGCAATTTTTGATCCGCAAACAGTGCGCCGCCAACGGCCTGAGCCAGGAGAACATCCAGTTCTCGGAAAACGCCATTCTGACCATCGTCCGGCAATACACCCGGGAAGCGGGGGTGCGGAACCTGGAGCGGGAAATCGCCTCCGTCATCCGGAAGGTAGCCCGGGAGGTGGCGGCCAAGGGCAAAGACCACCAGGTCAAGGTCACCAGCCAGATAGTGCCCAAGTACCTGGGGGTTCCCAGGTTCCGCTTCGGCCGCACCGAAGAGGCCGACGAAGTGGGTCTCACCACCGGTCTGGCCTGGACCGAATTCGGGGGCGAACTCCTCCATACCGAGGTGGTGGTTTTGCCCGGCCGGGGCAAACTCCTGATCACCGGCAAGCTCGGGGAAGTCATGCAGGAGTCGGCCCAGGCCGCCTTGAGCTATGTGCGTTCCAAGGCCGAATACCTGGGGCTGCCGGCGGAGTTTTACCGCCGGATCGACATCCACGTCCACGTGCCGGAGGGCGCTATTCCCAAGGATGGCCCTTCCGCCGGGATTACCATCGCCACTTGCATTGTCTCCGCTTTGCTGAAGATACCGGTCTATCGCGACGTGGCCATGACTGGGGAAATCACCCTGCGGGGGCGGGTCCTGCCCATCGGGGGGCTGAAGGAAAAGATCATGGCGGCCCACCGCCACCAGATCAAGACCGTGCTCATCCCCCGGGACAATGTAAAGGATATCAAGGAGATCCCGGCCCGGATTCTCAAGGTGGTGGACCTGGTGCCCGTGGATCACATGGACGAAGTGCTGAAAAAGGCTTTGGTCCTGGACGATCCCGATAGCCTGTTCAAGGCGCCGCCGCTGCCGCCGGAAGCGGTGTACGTGCCGACGGAGCCAGCCATCGCCGAGATTCAGGCGCATTAGACTGTGAGCAGCTTGCCACGGACTATCAAGTCTTGCCAATATAGCCAAAAACTGTTCACTGCTTACAGCTCACTGCTCACTTTCCTCCTTGACAGAAGCCGCGCCTTGGGTGACTATAACGCGGGCGGGCGGATAGCTCAGCTGGGAGAGCATCGGCCTTACAAGCCGGGGGTCACAGGTTCGAGCCCTGTTCCGCCTACCAGATTTTTGTTCAAGGTTCAAGGTTTTGTTAATTTCTCATGGACTTGAGCCCTAACTTTGAACTTTGAACTTTGAACTCATCATCCCGGGGGCGTAGTTCAGTTGGTTAGAACGCCGGCCTGTCACGCCGGAGGTCGCGAGTTCGAGTCTCGTCGTCCCCGCCAATGAAATCAAGGGGTTAGGTCAAACGGCCTGACCCTTTTTTCTTGTCCCGGCGCTCCTCCCATGGTCGCCAAAATTTCTTTCATTGCAAAATGCAGCGGTTTGGAGATATAAACTAAATATTGTTTACCTGAGAGGAGACTAGAGGGTTTCATGGAAAACACAGCTAATCAACCTCTGAAGCCCCAGGAGACCATGTCGGGCGTCCTGGCGCGAGCCGGCCTCACGGTAACTACCTGCTTTCAATGCCGGAAATGTTCCGGAGGCTGCCCCCTGACCTTTGCCATGGATCTGTTGCCGCACCATGTCATCCGTTTGGCGCTGTTGGGCCAGGAGGACCTGGTGTTGGACTCGCGCACCATCTGGGTCTGTGCCGGCTGCCAGACCTGTACCACCCGCTGTCCCAACGGCATCGACATTGCCGGTACCATGGACTGGCTCAAAGAGGAAGCGGTGAAACGGGGCCGATCCATCCCCGATCCCGAGGTGGCGGCCTTCCACCGCTTTTTCCTGCAGGGCATCCGGGACGCGGGGGGCCGCCTGCCGGAGAGCCTGCTCCTGCGGCGGTTTACGCTGTTTCGCCTGCGGCGGCAATGGAACCTGGCGGAATTGAAGCAGAATATGCGCTTGGGGTGGAAACTGTTTAAGCGGGGGCGGGTGCGTCTGTTGGGCCCGTCGGCGTTGCGAGGCAAGGCGGAGATCGCCAAACTATTCCGGGAGGCTGATTTTTAGCTTATGAAAGTGACCTACTATCCGGGCTGCTCGCTGGAAGGCACTGCGGTGGACTACCGCGCGTCCATCGCCGCCGTTGCTCCCCTGTTGGACGTGGAACTGGTGGAGCTCTTCGATTGGAACTGTTGTGGGGCCAGTTCGGCGCACAGCCTCAACCACCGGCTCGCCTTGAGTCTGCCGGCCCGCAACCTGGCGTTGGCGGAGCAAGCCGGACGTGATGTGGTGGCGCCCTGCGCCCTGTGCTTCAACCGGCTCAAGACAGCGGAGCACGCCTTGCAGGGCCCGGCCGGGGAGGAGTTGGGCATTGACTATAAAGGCGAGATCAAAATTTGGGATCTGTTGGACTATCTGACGCAACCTGACTTCCTGGAGAACATCGCCGCCAAGGTGGTCATGCCGCTCCATAATCTCCAGGCGGTAAGCTACTATGGCTGCCTGGTGTCCCGGCCGCCGGCTGTGACCGGCAGGAAGGATTATGAAAACCCGCAACACATGGAGCGTTTGCTCGAGGTGTTGGGCGCCACGCCCCGGGAATGGTCTTTCAAGACCGACTGTTGCGGCGCGGGCCTGGCCTTGGCCCGCCCGGACATCATCGACACCCTCGTGCAGGGCCTCTATGAGCAGGCCCTGATCGCCAAGGCCGATTGTTTCGTGGTCTCCTGCCAGATGTGCCAGGCCAACCTGGATCTCTCCCAGGAGCGGATCGCCCAGAAGTTCGGCAAGGACTATTATTTGCCGGTGTTTTACTTCACCGAATTGATCGGCCTGGCCCTGGGGCTGCCCCAGGCCTCCAAGTGGCTGGCGCAGCACCTGGTGGACCCCATGCCGTTATTAAAGATGAAGGGCTTAGCGTAACCGAGGTTAGATACATGGTGGCAAAGGGATCAAACAGCAGAGCCGAGAAAATCGGCGCAGTCCTGGTGGTAGGCGGCGGCATCGCGGGCCTGCAGGCGGCCCTGGATTTAGCGGAAAGCGGCTTTTACGTGTACCTGGTGGAGAAAAAACCCGCCATCGGCGGCGTCATGCCGATGTTGGACAAGACCTTTCCCACCAATGACTGTTCCATGTGTACCCTGGCCCCGAAGCTGGTGGAGGTGGGGCGGCATTTAAATATCGAGATTTTAGCGCCGGCGGAGGTGGCGGGCATCTCTGGCCAGGAAGGCAATTATACGGTCGAGGTGCTGCAGCGGGCCCGGTTCATCGATGCGAGCAAGTGTATCGCCTGCGGCATATGCGCGGAAAAATGCCCCAAAAAGGTGCCCGATGAGTTCAACCAGGGGCTCAATGCCCGCAAAGCCGCCTATGTCCTCTACCCCCAGGCGGTGCCGTTGAAATATGCCATCGACCAGGAGCAATGCATTTATTTTCGCAAAGGCAAATGCCGGGCCTGCGAGAAGTTCTGTCCTTCCCAGGCGGTGGATTTTTCCCAGACGGATAAGGTCGTGCATCTGGAGGTGGGGGCCGTGATCCTGGCGCCGGGGTTCCAGCCGTTCGATGCCCGGTTGAAGGGAGAATACGGCTACGGGCGCTATCCCAATGTGATGACGTCCCTGGAATTCGAACGAATCTTGTCCGCCAGCGGCCCGACCCATGCGCATATCCAGCGCCCCTCCGACGGGACGGAGCCGGAAAAGATCGCCTGGATCCAGTGCGTCGGCTCCCGGGATGCCGCGCAGGGCCGGCCCTACTGCTCATCGGTGTGCTGCATGTACGCCACCAAGCAGGCCATCATCGCCCAGGAGCATGACGCCAAAATCCAGCCCACGATTTTCTTCATTGATCTCAGGGCGCACGGCAAGGGCTTTGAGCGTTACTATCAGCAGGCCAAAGAGGCCCATAACATCAGATACGTGCGGGCCATGGTTTCCCGGGTGATCCAGAACCCCCGCACCCACAATCTGGAAGTGTCCTATGTGGACGAAACCAACGGCATCCGAACCGAAGCCTTTGACCTGGTGGTCCTGTCCATCGGCCTGACGAGCCCTAAGGAAAACGCGGCCCTGGCCGAGACCATGCGCATAGAGATTTCCGACAACAACTTTGTGAAGACCAATTGCTGCACGCCGGTGGCCACCTCCCAGCCGGGGATCTATGCGTGCGGCGCGTTTACCGGGCCCAAGGATATTCCGGATTCGGTCGTGGAAGGAAGCGCCGCCGCCGCCGCCGCCGCCCGGGATCTGGCCGCGTCCCGGGGAACCATGCAGCGGGAAAGGTCGTTTCCGCCGGAAAGAGAGGTTTCGGCGGAAGAACCCCGGGTGGGGGTGTTCATCTGCCATTGCGGCCTGAATATCGCCGGCGTGGCCGACATCCCGGCCATCGTGGAAAACACCCGCACCCTCCCCCACGTGGAATACGTGCAGGATAACCTGTTCACCTGTTCCCAGGACTCCCAGAACCAGATGGTGCAGATGATCAAGGAGCACCGGCTGAACCGGGTGGTGGTGGCGGCCTGCAGCCCCACGACCCACGGGGCCATGTTCCAGAACATGCTCCGGGAAGCCGGCCTGAACAAATACCTGTTCGAGATGACCAACATCCGCAACCAGTGCACCTGGGTGCACCAGCAGGAGCCGGATAAGGCCACGGGAAAATGCCAGGACCTGATCCGCATGGGCATAGCCAAGGCCAGATTGCTGGAGCCCCTGAAATACCTGTCGGTGCCGGTGAACAAGCGGGCTCTGGTGGTCGGCGGCGGCATGGCGGGCATGACCAGCGCCATGGCCCTGGCGGATCAGGGTTTCGAAGTCCATCTGGTGGAGCGGCTGGACCACCTGGGGGGGAACGCCCGTAAGCTCCACAGCACCTGGCGGAACGAACCGGTGCAGGTGCTGGTGGACGCCATGATCGACAATGTGGAGAAGCATCCCAAGATCACCGTCCATTATCTGGCCATGGTGGACGATGTGTCCGGTTCGGTGGGCAATTATAAATCCAAGCTGTCCACCGGCCAGGAGATCGAGCACGGCATCGTCATCATCGCCATCGGGGCCGAACCCCTGCGGCCGGAAGGCGAATTTCTCTACAAACAGCATCCCAACGTGTTGCTTTCCCTGGACCTGGATCGGGAACTGGCCCGGGGCACCGAGCGGGTGAAGCAAGCCCAGGGCGTGGCCTTTATACAATGCGTGGGCTCCCGCATCCCGGAGCGGCCGTACTGCAACCGGGTGTGCTGCAGCCATTCCGTGGAGAACGCCATCCGGCTGAAGAACATGAATCCGGATATGGAGGTGACTATCCTGTACCGGGATATGCGCACCTACGGAGAGCGGGAGACGCTCTATCTCGCCGCGCGGGAAAAGGGGGTGCGGTTCTGCCGCTACCCGGTGGATAATCCCCCCCAGGTGCAAGCGGCCGGGGACAAGATGGTCATCACCTTCGAGGATCAGGACCTGCTGCTGCCGATGGCATTGGAGGTGGACCTGCTGACGCTGGCCACCGCCATTATTCCCCACCAGAATGCGACGTTGGCGGATCTGTACAAGGTGCACCTCAATGCCGATGGGTTCTTCTCGGAGGCCCACGCCAAGATCAAGCCGGTGGAGTCCAGCACCGCGGGCATCTTCATGGCGGGCCTCTGCCATTATCCCAAGCCCATCGAGGAATCGATTGCCGAGGCCCTGGCCTGCGCCTCCCGGGCCGGCACTATCCTGTCCCGGGACACCCTGGAGCTTGAGGCCATTATTTCCCGACCCGTGGACGAAAATTGCGACGGCTGCGCCTTTTGCGTGGATGCCTGCCCCTTTCACGCCATCAGTCTGTTGGAATACGTCAAAGACGGCCATGTGAAGAAGACCGTGGAAGTGAATCAAGTCCTGTGTAAGGGCTGCGGTTCGTGCATGGCCACCTGTCCCAAGCAAGGCATTTATGTGGCGGGCTTCACCCTGGAACAACTGGGGGCCCAGGTGGACGCGGCGCTGGGGCTAGGGTAACCGGACGTCCCGGCGAAGGAAACGCCGTCAGACCACCAGGCTCCTGACACGCGGGAGCTACCGAGCGCCGCGCCGGAGAAACGCACTATGTCCATATCATTAGCCAGGGAAGTAGCCGGAAAAAAATTCATGTGGGACGGCGCCACGTATGTCACCCGGGATGACGCCCGACAGGCCATGGAGGCCTATAAAAAAGACGGGTACGAAGTGCATATGTTTTTGGAAGAAGACAAGTACCTGATTTACACAAGAAAGTTGGTGACCAAACCAGCCGCCGGCTGAGGTACCCCTAAGGACAGCCGGCGCCGCCGCGCCGGGGCCGGCAATCCCGGCGCCCGGCCCATCCGCTTCAAATACCCCGGAACCGGGGAGTCAGAACCGCCAACCCCGTGCCATGCCCACCCTGCCCGGCCGCGACCCAACCGGGTCCGGGGTTAGGGCCCCCAATCCAGTCCCCCGACGCTGTGGCCCTTGCCTCACAAGGCCGCGCCTTTCCTTTCGCTTCGCCGGAGCCCGAAGCCTCGCCCTGGGCTCTGCTGCACCCGCTCTGGCCCGGCGGAGCCGACGCGTGCCTGGTGAACGTCAAGGTGCACTCATTCCCGTCCCCATTAATAATTAATTATTTTATAAAAATGCCGATAATAAATAATAAATAATTTACTGAAATACCTTAGCCGGCATGCTTGGGGGGCGGGGCTACAGATACTTCGCAGGTTGAGATCGGCATCGCCTAGCGATCGGCGGCAAAAATCTCTGGAAGGGCAGGGGGCTTAAGGGACCACAGGCCTCCGCCAGGGCCGGCCTAAGGAGGGAACGGCTGGCCGATCACCACCTGCTCCAGCCATATTGATGAGGATGACATGGATAATCAACCACAAAGGATGACGCCAAGGTCGGCCATAATATTGATCTTGCTGGTCATTCTCGGGGTTCTGGGCAATTTTTATACTATTTCGCTCTTTTTTGGAGCGGATTTTCTGTTCGGCAGTATCGCGATATTACTGGTGCTCTATTATTATGGATTAGGATATGGCCTCGCTGCAGCCTTTCTTGTCAATATCTATTGTTATTTCCTGTGGGGACATCCATACGGATCGCTTAATTTCATATTAGAAGCTCTTTTTGTCGGCTATTTTCTCCGATCAGGCAAGAAAAACCTGGTGTTGCTTGATGCGTTCTTTTGGCTGTTGATCGGCATGCCCTTAGTATTTGTGGAGCATGGCATGGTGATGCATATGGGCGCCCTCACTACGCTTTTCATCATGCTCAAGCAGAGCATCAACGGCATTTTCAATGCCCTAGTGGCCAGCCTCTGTATCATGTATCTCCCCCTGGACAAAATTATCGGCCGGACCCAAACCCGCCGGACCTTTACCCTGCACGAAACGCTCTTTTACCTGATGGCGGCCCTGGTCCTGTTTCCGGCCCTGCTGTTGACCATCATGCAAATCAGGCAGGAGGTTGGGCATATTGAGAACCGGATGGTGGCCGAGCTCAACGGGGTATCCGCGGATATTCAGTCCCACTTGAACTTCTGGTATTCCAACCATCTGAATGCCCTGATCGAACTGGCCATTTTGGCCGGCAAGTCCACCATGCCCCCCTCGGCGCAGTTACAGCATGAAGTCGAGATTCTGAAAGCCGCGTTTCCTGATTTTTCCACCTTGCAGGTGGAAAATGCCGCGGGTATCGCGATCGCCTTTGCCCCCAAAGTTAATCACCCGGGAAAGGGCGACATCGGCCTAAGCTTTGCCGGCCAGGCCTGGTTCAAGGAGGTCCAGGCCGAGCTACGGCCGGTGTTGTCCGAAGTTTTCCAAAGGGATCCATTGATTTTTTCACCGATGGTGGCCCTCAGTGTTCCCGTCTTAAGGGATAACAGATTTATCGGCGCGGCGACCGCCGCCCTGGATATTAACCGCCTTCACGGCATTCTCGAACCTTATCGGAAATTTTGGGGAGTGATCATCACTTTGAGGGATGGGCGCGGGCGCATTATCGTCAGCACCTCACCGGCTCGCCCGGCGATGCAGGTGTGGGACTGGAAAAACACCGGTGACGCCACGCTTCTTGGTGACGGCATTTATCAATGGTTCCCCCGGGATGCGGGTCTGGCCTCCATGACCCGCTGGAACCGGTCTCTTTACGTGCAGGAAATCGTCTTAGGCCCTGAGTTCCCGTGGACCCTGACCATCGAGGCGCCGGTCTCACCCTGGCAACAGCATGTATATGTTACCTATGTGCAAAATCTGGCTGTCATGGCAGTGTTGATGGCCTTCGCCTTGTTGCTGGCCCTGCCCCTGAGCCGCTGGTTGGCCCAGCCGCTGGAGCAATTGGCCCGGGTCACCTCAGATTTGCCGCAAAAGCTGAGCCACCGCCAATCCATAGATTGGCCGCAAAGTTCATCCAAGGAGATGGCCGTCCTGATAAACAATGTCCAGGCCATGGCGAAGGTATTTGAGTATAACTTCAAAACCTTGGAGGACCGGGGCGCAGAACTGGCCGGGGCGAATGAGGAATTGCAGCATGAGGTCCAAGAACGGAAGCAGATAGAAAAGTCGCTGCGGGCCAGCGAGCAGAGGTTTCAGGATATTGCGGTAAATGCGTCGGAGTGGATTTGGGAGGTTGATGCCGAAGGCAGATACACGTTTTCCAGCGCGGTGGCGGAGAAGTTGGTGGGCTACCGGAACGAGGACATTCTGCAAAAACACTTTTATGATTTGTTTCACCCCGATGATTGCGAGGCCCTGAAAAAAGGCGCGTTCGCCGTATTTGCGCGCAAACAGCCCTTTCGAAATTTTATCAACCGCAACCTTGATGCGCAGGGAAAAACTGTCTGGCTTTTGACCAGCGGCATCCCGCTCCTGGATGAAAACGGCAACCTCCTGGGCTACCGGGGCGTCGATCGGGATATCACGAGCATCAAACAGGCTGAGGCAGCCCTCAGGGACAGCGAGCATAAGTATAGGTTATTAGTACAAAATCTGCCGGCCGTCGTGTTTCGCGGCTATGCTGATTGGCGGGTGGAATTTTTTGATGAAAAAGTCGAAGAACTGACGGGCTATACCAAAGAAGAATTCAATACGGGAATGGTAAAATGGTCTGATCTCATGTTTGCCGAGGACTTGCCCCGAGCCAGGGAGGTCTTTCGGCGCGCTTTAAAAACCAACAAGTTATATACGCGGGAGTATAGGATTACCAAGAAGGAGGGGGAGGTTATCTGGATACAGGTAAGGGGGCAAATCATCTGTAATCAGGACGGCGCCATTGAGCAGGTCAACGGCGTGTTTTTTGATATCACGGATCGGAAAAAAGCTGAAGAGGAGCGCATCAAGTTCAGCAAACTGGAATCGCTCGGGCTGCTGGCCGGCGGGATTGCCCACGACTTCAATAATCTCCTCACGGGAATACTGGGCAATCTGAGCCTGTGCCTGATGGAGTGCGGCCTGGACCCAGATTTCCAGGAAAGGTTGATCGAAGCGGAAAAGGCGTGCGAGCAGGCGCGGGTCCTATCCCGTCAATTGCTGACTTTCGCCAAGGGCGGCTTGCCCATCAAAAAAATCACCCCACTGGCCAGAATTCTGGAAGAATCAGGCAGCCTGGCCTGTAGAGGCTCCCAGGCCCGTTGCGAATTTCACCTGCCGCCTGACCTGTGGGCGGTGGAGGTGGATGTGGGGCAGATTAATCAGGTCTTTCAACATGTTATTATCAATGCCGTCCAGGCCATGCCCCTGGGCGGGATCATCAAGATTCACGGGGAGAACGTGGTAATCGACGCAGGGAGCGACGTGCCCCTGAGCCCGGGAAGGTATGTGAAAATTGCCATTCAGGATCAAGGGGTCGGCATTCCGGCGGAATATCTGCCGCAGATCTTCGATCCTTATTTTACCACCAAACACAAGGGCAGCGGCTTAGGTCTGGCTACCAGCTACTCCATCATGAAGAATCACCACGGGCATATTGCCGTGGAGTCCACCTTAAAGAAGGGCACCACTTTTACCATGTATCTTCCCGGGATGGCGGACCGGGATACCCCGCAGCAGCATACGCCTGAAGAGTTACTGCAATCACACGGACGCATCCTGGTCATGGATGACGAGGAAATTGTTCAGAAAGTTCTAGGGAAGATGCTCAGTTATCTCGGGTATCAGCCAAATTTCGCCAAGGATGGGGAAGAGGCCCTGACCATGTTTGTCGCGGCCCAAGAAGCCGGGCAGGAGTTTGAGGCGGTCATCCTGGATCTGACCGTTCCCGGGGGCATGGGAGGTAAAGAAGCCATGGAAAAGCTCCTGATGATCGATCCCCACGTGAAGGCTATCGTCTCCAGCGGTTACTTCGATGATTCGGTCATGGCCGATTTCAGAAGTTACGGGTTCAGCGGGGTCATTTGTAAGCCGTATAAAATTGCCGAATTGGGCCGAACCCTCAACGAAATTCTCCATAACCGGCGGCATGGCCAGGATGATACGCCGGCCTGATCTCCCCCTTAACTTCCGGAGCGGATGCGGTCAATGAGGGCGGTGGTGGAGTAGCCTGGCACGAAGGGCAGGGCCAGCACCCGCCCGCCCCGGGCCAGGACCACCTCCCGGCCCACGATTGCCGCGATTTGGTAGTCGCCGCCTTTCACCAGGATATCGGGTTGGAGAAGGGTGATGAGCTCCAAGGGGGTGTCCTGGTCAAACAGCACCACCCGGTCAACGCAGGCCAGGGCCGCCAGGACCCGGGCCCGATCGGCTTCCGGGGTGCAGGGGCGGCCGGGGCCTTTGTGCAGTAACATTGCCGAGGCGTCGGTGTTCACCCCCAAGACGAGGGCGTCCCCGAGGGAGCGGGCCTCCTCCAGGTAGCGCACGTGCCCCGGGTGCAACAGGTCAAAGCAGCCGTTGGTGAAGACCACCTGCTTGCCCTGCGCCTGGAGATCCTGGACCCAGCGGGCCGCGGCCTCCCGATCCACGATTTTATGGCTGGTGCTGCATGCGGTCATGAAGTCTAATACCCCTTATTGCCTTTTCCTCTTTTATAGGGCAACTTTTGTAGGGGCGGTGCGCTCACCGTCCCTATAGTCAACTATCACTCATGCCTTACTCGGGCCACGGTGAGGACCTCCACCCGGCGAGCCCCGGCCCGGCGCAGGACCCTGGCGCATTCCCTGACGGTGGCCCCGGTGGTGAACAGGTCATCGAGGAGCAGCACGCTTTTGCCCTTCACCCGGGCCGGCTCGGGGACACCAAAGGCCCCCTTGACGTTGTCCCGGCGTTCCTTGGGTTTGAGACCCACCTGGGGCACGGTATGGCGGGTGCGGACCAGCGCGTCCCGGGCCAGGGGCGCGGCGGGGAAGGCCTGGGCCAGCATCCACGCCTGGTTGAAGCCCCGCTGTTTCAGACGCTTGGGGTGCAGGGGCACCGGGGCCAGCAGGTCCGCGGCTTCGACCAACTCCAGGCAATGGGGCCGCTTTAGCCAGCTTTGCATCACGGGGAGATAGGCCATTTGCCGCCCGAACTTGAAGTGGGTAATGGCGGTAGCCACCGGGCCGTCATAAATTGCCGAGGCCCGGGCCCGGCTGAAAGGGGGCGGCTCTTGTTGGCAGTCCCCGCAGACGCGGTCGGCGCCATCCCGGGAGGCAAACACCCGCCCGCAGCAGGTGCACAGGGGGATAGCCACCCACTCGATTTGCGCCTCGCACTCCGGGCAGACCGCGACCGCGGCCTCTTCCCCCACCGCGGCGCCGCAGAACAGACACAACCGGGGCAGGAAGAATTCCAGCACGTTCAGCCCGAAGCGCTTGAACCAGACGGTCGTCCCGGTTAAAGGCATACGCCGGAATATTCCTCCATTTTCAGGACCATATAAGTACGGCGATCACGTGACTGTCAAGCCTTTTCATAGGGAGGAATCCGAGGCATGAATATCCGGTGAAGGAATGGGGTATAGTAAGGCTGTCTCCGAGTTGTTCCTTAAAACTATATCTTTTCCGCAGGGGCGGACACGCAGGTGCGCCCCTACAAAAGAATTTCTTTGCGGCGCGGACAGTATTATGGTGCGCAGTGCCCACCCTACATATCTGCAATTATTACATGGTTACTGATATTTTATGCCGTTGTGCTTTATCCAGCCAGCAATATGGCGTCCTGCTAGATCATGGTGGGTCCAGTGAATCGTTCCACCTTTTGAGTTCCACTCATATTCGCCATAGAAAAATACCTTGTCACCTTTTCTCAGAGAAATTATCCTGGGGGCCAACTCAATATTATGTGCGATTAGGAGAGTTTGTCCAGAACTTAACCTAACTATAAACCTTTGATGTCTGGTGCCAGCAAGATCATCACGTAAAATCTTAATTACAATACCTTGTCCCTCAACGTGAAGATGATGGTTTCGATTTTTAAAGGCACTTCCTATGATCTGATCGCTGTCATAGCTCGTCTCAAGGAGATTGTGTATTGAAACACTCTTATTCTGAGCGAATCCAAAATACACCGCAGCTAAAATAATAGCGCTTATGAGAAGTAATTTTTTCATTTCATATCATGTAATATCATTAATTGAATAGACTCGGCTCTTTTCGCGCAACCCTCTTAGATGGGCAAACTGCAGGATAATCGGGGTTAAGGTATATGGCTGGGGGCGGACCCATGAATGCGCTCCCACAAGGATTATATTTTTCCAGGAGGGGGTTGGGGGGAACCTTGCTTTTGAAAAAAAGCAGGGTTCCCTCAAATCATTCTATCTGCCAAAGAGAATGGCGGGCGGGACGCCCGCCCTACGAGAACAGTTACAGCTCCGCCAGGCGGCGGGCCAGGGCTTCGGCGTCGCTGAAAAGGGTCTGGACCGCGGCGTCTCTCAGGCCCGCGCCCCGGGCGATGCGTTCGGCCTGCTGTCGGGTGATGAGGTCCGAGGGGCTGTGGGAGTCGGTGTCGACGATGAGGGAGGCGCCCACTTCCAGGGCCGTCCGGGCCACGTGGCCGTTGGCCAGGCAGTGGCCTTTGCGGGCCGAGATCTCCAGGAAGATGCCCCGCTCCCGGGCCAGGGCGGCTTCCTCCGGGGTGATGAGGCCGGGGTGGGCCAGGATGTCGATGTCGGCTTCGATGGCGGCCCGGTTGGTGCCCGGAGCCACCGGCTCCGCCAGGGTCTCGCCGTGGATGACGATGAGCGGCACTCCCAGGGCCCGGGCCTGGGCAGCCAGGGGCGCGATAAGGGCCGGGGGCAGGTGGGTGAACTCCAGGCCGGGGATGAGCACCGGGAAGTCTCCCCGGTTGAGGCTCAAGGCCGCGCTCTTCAGCCGGGTGAAGACCACCTCGAAGTTGGAGGCGTCCACGTGGTCGGTGATGGCGAGATAGCGGTAGCCCAGCACCTGGGCGCGCCGCCAGAGTTCCGCGGGGATGAGCTCACCGTCGCTATACAGGGAATGGGTATGGAGATCAATCATAAAAACCTGTTTTCTGTTTTCTGTTTTCGGTAAAAAAGACGCAATGAACCAAAGAATAGGGTATTTTATACCATTTATCGGAGGCGGTATCCAGAGGTAATCATGTTTTTGCTAGCCCGGGGGGCGGCGATCAGGTGGGGTAAAGTTAGGGTAATGATCTCTTTTTACGGTCTATCACCAAGAACAGGCCGCGGAAAACAGAAAACCGTCTTTACATCTTATACTTGCCGAAGTCTTCCGGGTCCAGGCCTTCCAGCACTTCGGTCCATTTCTTGGCGTCGTCGGTGGTGATGGCCTCCTTGGCCGACAGGTCCACCCGCCGGGCCTTTTGAATCACCACGTCGGCCACGAAGATGGGGGCCTTGGTACGCAAGGCGATGGCGATGGCATCGCTGGGGCGGGCGTCGATGCTGATTTCCTGGCCGTCCCGGATGAGATAGATGAGGGCAAAATACGTATTATCCCGCAGGTCGCAGACCTCCACCTTGGTCACCGAGGTCTCCATGAGCTCCATGATGTTTTTCAACAGGTCATGGGTCATGGGGCGGGAAAACTTGATGTTCTCCAACTCGCTGGCAATGGCGGTGGCCTCCAGCAACCCGATCCAGATGGGGACCGCCTTGTCCGAGTCCACATCCTTCAGGATCATGATGGGACTGTTGGTGAACGGATCGATGGTCAATCCGGAAACCGTCATTTCTCTTAACATGGTACCTCCCTCGGGGAAGCCCTTCCGGCGCTCCGCCCAACGGTCACGGGGTGGTCGAGCCCTGCACCCACCTGCCTCTCAGGGAATGGGGGTGAGCTGCGGTTATGATGACCCGGGCCAGACTTCCCACCAGTTCCCGGGATCCGATGAAGTTGACGATCTGATTGCTCCGGAGTCGCCCGCACAACTCCTGAGGGGAGCGCTTGCTCCGGCCTTCCACCAGTACCTCCTGCTCCCGGCCCACCAGGCGGGCGTGGGACTGCCGGGTAAGCTCATCTTGGACGGCCTGGAGGCGCGCCAGCCGCTCGGCCTTGACGTCTTCGGCCACCTGCTCGGGAAACGCCGCCGCCCTGGTCTGGGGCCGGGGGGAATACTTAAAGGAAAAGCCCTGGTCGAACCCGGCGGCCCGCATCAGGTCCAGGGTCTGGCTGAAATCCGCCTCCGTCTCTCCCGGAAACCCCACGATCAGATCGGTGGACAGGGCGATGGCGGGACAGGCTTGCTTGAGCGCCGCCACCTTTTCCAGGTATTGTTCACGGGTATAACCCCGATTCATGCGTTCAAGGATCCGGTCGGAGCCGGATTGCACCGGCAGGTGCAGGTGTTCGCACAGGGCGGGCAGCTCGCCGAAGGCGCCGATCAACTCCGGCGACAGGTCCCGGGGGTGGGACGTGGCGAAGCGCAGCCGCTTCAGGCCCGGCAGCGCCTGGAGGCGCCG
>JBAVUP010000160.1:0-13310 GCA_049696835.1 Desulfobaccales bacterium | reverse complement strand
GACCCCCAGTAAGGGGTTGGAGGAGGGAGTCTGAGGGAGTTTTTTATAAGCGCAGGGGCGGGTGCCCCTGGCCCCCTCCCTCAGGTATTCATTCCTCCTTCAGCCCAGCCGCGCCAGGCGGGTCAGGGCCTCTTCCAGGCGTTTTTTGGGGACGGTCAGGGCCAGGCGCACGAACCCTTCGCCCGGCTGGCCCAGGCCGTTGCCGGGGATGGTGACGATGCCGGCCGTCTCCAGCAGGTGGGTGGTGAACCCCATGGAGGTCATGCCCGGGGGCACCGCCAGCCACACGTAAAACGTGGCCTGGGGGAACTCCACGTCATAGCCCAGTTTTTTCAGGCCGCTCACCAGCAGGTCCCGGCGCTCCTGGATAATGGCGCAATTTTCCCGGACGCAGCTCTGGTCCGAATCCAGGGCGGCGATGCCGGCGATCTGGATGGCGTTGAACACGCCGGAATCGATGTTGCTCTTGATCTTGCCCAGGGCCGCCAGCACCTCGGCGTTCCCCACCGCCATGCCCAGGCGCCAGCCGGTCATGTTATAGGTCTTGGAGAGCGAGTGAAATTCGATGCCGATCTCTTTGGCCCCGGGAATTTCCAGGAAACTCGGGGGCTTAAAGCCATCGAAGGCCAGTTCGGTGTAGGCCGCATCGTGGACCGCGATAATCTTATATGCTTGGCAGAAGTCCGCCACTCTGGCGAAAAACGCTTTATCCACCACCGCCGCGGTGGGGTTATTGGGATAGTTGAAAAAGAAGGCCTTGGCGTCCCGGGCCACCAGCGGGGGGATGTGGTCCAAATCCGGCAAAAAATTATTTTCCCGGGTAAGGGGCAAAAAGTAGCAGTAACCGCCGGCAAACAGCGTTCCCATCTGATAGACCGGATAGCCGGGAGAGGTCATGAGATTGATGTCCTCAGGGTCGTTGATCCCCAGGGGCAGGTGGGCGATGCCTTCCTTGGAGCCGATGAGGGTGAGGACTTCGCTCTCCGGGTCCAGCTCCACCCCGAAACGCCGCTGATACCAGCGGGCCACCGCCTCCCGAAACCGGTTCATGCCGGAATAGAGGGGATACCGGTGGGTTTTCATATCATGGATCGCCTCTTCCATCCGCTTGACGATGAACAGCGGGGTAGGAAGATCCGGGTCCCCCACGCCCAGGTCGATGATATCCACCCCCCGGGCCTGGACCTCGGCCTTCTTTTCGTCAATGGCTTTAAAGAGGTAAGGCGGAATCAGACCCAATCGGGCTGCCGGTTTGAAAAACTGCTCCATCTATTCTGCCCTTTCTGCAACGACGCGATTTTTGAGGGTGCCGACGCCTTCCACCCGGATTTCTACTACGTCGCCGGGCCGCATGGGGCCTATCCCCGAAGGCGTACCGGTGGCGATGACGTCCCCGGGCAGCAGCGTCATGATCCGGGAGATGAACGCCACCTGTGCCGCCACCCCGAAGATCATATTCCGGGTATTGGAATGCTGCCGGCGTTCGCCGTTCAGATAAGCCTCCACCGTGAGGTTATCCGGGTCCGGCATCTCCGTTTCGATCCAGGGGCCCAACGGCGCGAAGGTGTCAAAACTCTTGGAGCGGGTGAATTGACCGTCTTTTTTCTGCAAATCCCGGGCGGTGACGTCGTTGATGACGGTATACCCCAGGACGTAGTCCCGAAAATCCTCGGCCCGCACCTGCCGGCAGGGCCGCCCGATGACCACGGCCAGTTCCGCCTCGTAGTCCACCCGCCGGGACATCGCCGGGTAGACGATGTCCTCATCCGGGCCGATTACCGAGGTAGAAGGTTTTAGAAAGATTAACGGCTCATCCGGGATGGGGTGGCCGAATTCTTCGGCGTGGTCCCGGTAGTTCAATCCCAGGGCCACGATCTTCGTCGGCTCGCAGGGCGCCAGCAGGGTGACCTCCGGCAGGGACACGACCTCCCCGGCGGTATTGGCCAAGCCGTCATAGGGAGTGCCCCACAAGACGGAGATTTTCTCGCCTTCCAGGATGCCGTAACCTGACCGACCTTGCAGTGCAAATCTGACGATGCGCATAATTAACCTTTCAGCCGTCAGCATTCAGCTGTCGGCAAAAATGTCCAACTTGACCTTTTGTTCTTGTTAAAGCCGTTACCAAGCAGACCAAAGCTTGGTGTCAGATTGCCAATCTTCTGGCTGAAAGTCCATGTAGGGTGGGCATTGCCCACCATGATCATTGTTTTCGGCGGGCGATGCCCGCCCTACATTTCACTTCAGCCCCAAGACATCCTGCATATCATAGAGGCCCGGCGGCTGCGACACCACCCAGAGGGCCGCCCGCACCGCGCCCCGGGCGAAATTGTCCCGGCTGTGGGCCCGGTGGATGATCTCGAGGCGCTCGCCCAGGCCGCCGAACAGTACCGTGTGCTCCCCGACGATGTCCCCGGCCCTGACCGTCTGAATGCCGATCTCGTCCTTGGTGCGCTCCCCGATGATGCCGTGGCGGGCATAAATGCCTGCCTTTTCCAACTCCCGGCCCAAGGCGTGGGCGATAACCTGCCCCAACTTAATGGCGGTGCCGCTGGGCGCGTCTTTCTTCAGGCGGTGGTGGGCCTCCACGATCTCCACGTCGTAGCCGTCGCCGAGTATCCGGGCAATGTCCGCCACCACCTTGAACATGAGGTTGACCCCGACGCTCATGTTGGGGGCAAAGACCAGGTGGGCCCGGGAAGCCAGGGCGTGGATCTCGGCGATCTGGGGCGGGGAAAACCCGGTAGTGCCCAGCACCATGGCCTTGTTGGCGTTGGCCACCTCAAGGAGATGGGCCAGGGACGGCTCGGGATGGGTGAATTCGATGACCACCTCCCCCTGGGGCAACACCTGGCTCAGGGAGCCCGCCACCGTGATGCCTTTGGGGGGCAAACCCACGACCTCGCCGACGTCGCGGCCCACCGCGGGATGCTCCGGCCGCTCCACCGCCCCCACTAACTGGATGCCGTCCGCCGTCTCCATCAGGTGCACGATGCGGCCGCCCATGCGGCCCGCCACGCCGGTGACAATCGCCTTGACCATAAAGCCTCCTGGAGCAGTTAACTGTGAGCAGTAAGCAGTAAGCAGTGAGCAGTGAGCTGAAAGACTGGATGAAGAGTCCCGTTGATGGCGCGATTATTTTCGTTGTCGGTTTGGCTCACCCCGGCTCCCTGATGCATAACTCTTAACTGCTTACTGCTCACCGCTCACTTAATCAATCCATACTTCTGCATCACCCGGCGCAGTTTGTCTTCGTTGGCGGCGGCCATGGGGCACAGGGGCTGCCTGACTTCGCCGGTGATCTTGCCCATCAGCTTCAGGGCCGTCTTGGCCGGGACGGGGTTGGTCTCGTAGAACATGGCTTCCGTCAGCGGCCACATTTTGTAGTGGAGCGCCCTGGCCTTGGCCAGGTCGCCGGCGAAGAAGGCGTTGCACATGCCGGCCATGTCGGCGGGGGCCGCGTTGGAGACCACCGAGATCACCCCCATACCGCCCACGCACAAAAGCGGCAGGGTGGTGAAGTCGTCGCCGGAGAGCACGGTGATCTTGTCACCGCACAGTTCCAGGGTTTTGGCGCCCTGCTTCAGATCGCCGGTGGCGTCTTTGAGGCCCACGATATTGGGGATCGTCGCCAGCCGGGCCATGGTTTCGGGCAGCAGGTTGAGGCTGGTACGCCCCGGCACGTTATAGACCACGATGGGAATCTTGGTCTGGGAGGCCACGGTTTTATAGTGCTGATACAGCCCTTCCTGGGTGGGTTTGTTGTAGTAAGGAGTGATCATCAGGGCCGCATCCGCCCCCGCCTTCTGGGCGTGCAGGGTCAGCTCCACGGCTTCGGCGGTATTGTTGGAGCCGCTCCCGGCGATCACCGGAACCCGTTTTTTCACCTGCTCGATGCAGACCTCCACCACCCGTTTGTGTTCGGCGTGGGACAGGGTGGGGGATTCGCCGGTGGTGCCGCAAGGCACGATGCCATGGATGCCTCCCTTAATCTGGAACTCGATGAGTTCCCGGTAGGCCGCTTCATCGAACTGGCCGTTCTTGAAGGGAGTAACAATGGCGGTGAAGGCTCCCTTGAACATGGTGTTACCTCCTTACTTGAGTTCGTCGACCCACAGTTCTCCCTGGTAGGCCACCAGGGCGTCGCCCTCGAGGAAGACTTCGGTAAAACCCTCCCCTTGGGGCGTGAAAAACACGGTCAAGGCTTCCCCGCCCCGGGTGTGAACGGTCACCGGGGACCGCACCTGTCCCAGGCGGGCGGCGATCAGGGCCGCGGCCACCGCGCCGGTGCCGCAGGCCAGGGTTTCGTCCTCCACTCCCCGTTCATAGGTCCGGATCACCACCTCCTGGGGTCCTTCCACCCGGATAAAATTCACGTTGGTACCCGCCGGCGCAAACAGGGGATGGAAGCGGATGGCCCGGCCCCACCGGGTGACGGGCGCCGACTCCAGGTCCGCCACCGGCACCGCCACGTGCGGCACCCCCACCTTCAGGAAATGGCCGGTGAGGGTCTCGCCCTCCAACGGAATGGCCTGGTTGAGGCTAACCTCGCCCACCCCGGTCATGAGGAGCTTTACCCGGCGGTCCCGGACTTCGGCCTTGATGATGCCGGCCAGGGTCTCAAAGGACAGGTCGGCCGGGGCAATACCGTTCATGACCGCCAAGCGGGCGGCGCAGCGCCCGCCGTTGCCGCACATCTCGGGCTCGGAGCCGTCGGCGTTATAAAAGCGCCAGCGAAAGTCGGCGCGGGGGGAGTCCTCGAGGAGGATCAGGCCGTCGGCGCCCGCGCCGAGCTGGCGATGGCAGACCCGGCGGACGAATTGCGGCTGTTCGGCCTCGGGAATGAAGCGTTCCCGGTGGTCGATGAGGACAAAATCGTTGCCCCCGCCGTGCATTTTGAAAAAGGGGATGCGATTATTTCCCAAAACTTAACTCTCTCTTTAATCCCCCCTAACCCCCCTTTAGAAAAGGGGGGAACAATACGCTGCGGTTTAAAGTCCCCCTTTATCAAAGGGGGATTTAGGGGGATTTTCCCAAGATCACGTTCAGTGTCGACTATATATTCGTTCCCAAGCTCCTGCTTGGGAATGACATTTTTCGTCCAAGCTCTGCTGGGACACCTTATCAAAACTATTTCAGAAACTCCGGAATCGACTCCCCCCAGGTAAGCTGGCGGTATGTCTCCCGTTTTCTGATAACATAAAAATTGCGATCCTGCACCAAGATTTCGGGCACCCTCGGACGGGCGTTATAGTTGGAACTCATGGAAAAGCCGTAGGCCCCGGCGCTCATGACCGCCACCATTTCCCCCGGGGCAAACGCCGGCATGAGGCGATCTTTGGCCAGGAAATCGCCGGATTCACAGATGGGCCCCACCATGGAGGCCTTGACCTGGGGCCGGGCCCCCTCCACCACCGGCCACAGGCCGTGATACGAGCCGTAGAGGCTGGGGCGGGCCAGGTCGTTCATGCCGGCGTCCACGATGATGAAATGCTTGGCGTCGCTGGCCTTGGTGTAGAGCACCCGGGTCACCAGAATGCCGGCATTGCCCACTAGCACCCGCCCGGGTTCCAGGATGAGGGTGCACTTTAAGCCCTTGAGGTGTTCCAGCAGTTGTCGCCCGTATTCTTGCGGGTGCGGGGGCTCCTCGTCCCGATATTGAATCCCCAGGCCGCCGCCCAGGTCCAGGTAGCGGATGTTAATGTCCAGGGCCCGCAGGCGGTCGATCAATTTTTTCAGGCGCTGCAACGCCTCCACAAAGGGCGATACCTGAGTGATCTGGGAGCCGATGTGGCAGGACACTCCCACCACCTCGAGGTGCGGCAGGTCCCGGGCCCGGCGATAGTCCGCCAGGGCCTGCTCGATGTCGATGCCGAACTTGTTCTTTTTGAGCCCGGTGGAGATGTAGGGATGGGTCTGGGGATCAATGTCCGGATTAATCCGCAAGGACACCCGGGCCTTGAGCTTCAGGCGGGCGGCCAGGCGATTGATGGCCTCCAGCTCCTGGGAAGACTCCAGGTTGAACAGCAAGATGTTCGCCTTAAGAGCCGCCTTGATCTCCTCGGGCTTTTTCCCCACTCCCGAGTACACAATCTTGCCCGGGTCCATGCCGGCTTGCAGGGCCCGGTAGAGCTCCCCTCCGGAGACGATGTCGGCCCCCGCTCCCAGACCCCCAAAGAGCCGTAAAATGGCCAGGTTGGCGTTGGCCTTCACCGCAAAGCAGACGATATGGGGGAACTCCGCGAACGCGGCATCGAAGACCCGATAATGTTGGGTCAGGGTGGCGGTGCTGTAGAGATAAAACGGGGTGCCCACCTTCTCGGCGATTTGCCGCACCGGCACGTGTTCGCAGGAGAGTTCACCTGATTGGTACTGGAAATGGTGCATGTACTCAAGCCTTTCAAAAATGAGCTATCAGCAGTCAGCTATTTTATCTCGTTCCCAAGCTCCTGCTTGGGCACCTCCATACCCTCGTTTCTTTGGCTGAAAGCTGACCGCTGACAACTAATATGTCACCGCCACCGCCTCCGACGGCAGACTCTCGTTGGCCCGGGGGGAGTCGTCCACCGCGGTGACGTAGTAATAATACGTCTGGCCCCGCTGCACCTGAGAATCCACGAAATAGGGCTTGGTGACCAATGCGGTATTCAACCGCTGGTATTTTTCCTCCCCGGTGAGGCGTCGATAAATCCGGTAGCCGGCCAGGTCCGGGACCGGGGTGGGCTCCCACCGCAGTTCCACCCCCTGGGAGGTCGCCACCGCCAGCACATTCAACACCGGGGGCGGCGGGGTGCGCTTCTCCGGCATGGCTACCCGGGTGGAAGAATCCAGGCTGGCCAGAAAATTTCCGCCCAACCGGCGCACCGCTTCAACCTTATAAGTATATTCCACATCGTTGAGCACCGCCACGTCCTGGAAATTATTCTGCACCACGGGCTCGGGGGTCACCCGAATCCATGGCCCCCGGCCCGAGAGGCGATAGATGACATACCCCGCCAGATCTTTCACCGGCGAGCCGTCTTGCAGGGCGGTCACCCGGCTCCAGGAGAGATCCACGATCTTGTCCCCGGGGACGGCTTTGAGATCTCCGGGAGTCCGGGGCAGCCACCCCCAGGCCTGGCTCAGGGTCGGGGACCAGCCCCCCAGGTAGCCGTCCTGGTCATAGGCCGCCACCCGGTAATAATAGCGATGATCCGGCGACAGCTCCCGGTCCCGGAACAGCAGGGCTTCCCCCTGCACCTCCCCCCGCTGGGGGTAGGCCAGGTCAATGTCGGCATATAACCCGAAATCCGAGGACGCCAACGCCTCCGTGGTCACCCCCGTGGTCGCGGCCCGGTAAACCCGGCACCCCTGAACCTGGGTCAGCGGCTGGCCGAGGAGGTTTACCCGGGGCAGCAGCCACGACAATACCAGGGCGTTGCCCTCCTGATTCACCTGAAAATTCCGCACCGGCGCCGGCAATACCCGATCCGGCGCATAGGGCGCGATCTTCTTGCCGCAGGCGGCAGTCAGGAGCAGCAGGCCAATGAGGCAGAAGAGCAAATATTTTGAGGGGAGGACCGGGGGACAGCAAAATACGGTTTTCTGTTTTCTGTTTTCTTTTTCCTGTAAAGCGATAGTGAAGCGCTCAGACTCCACCCCTGGCCCCTGACCCCTGGCCCCCGCCTGGATCCTGTTATAGTTCCTGTTCATGCAGACTCAGTCCTATTTCCGCTTCCGCCTGTTCCAGGGCCTCGGCCACCCGTTCCGGCGCGGTGCCGCCCGGGGAGCGCCGCCGGTTCACGGAGTTGTCGATCTTGAGCCAGTCGAACACGTCGTTGTCGGCCTGGGGGGCGAACTGCCTGATTTCCGTGAGGCTCAGTTCCCACAGTTCCTTCCCCTGGGATTCGGCGTAGCGCACGGTGTGGCCCACCTGTTCGTGGGCGGTGCGGAACGGCACTCCCCGGGTCGCCAGGTAGTCGGCCATGTCGGTGGCGGTGAGAAAGCCGCCGTGGAGGGCCGCGGCCATGGCCTCCGGCCGCACCGTCAGATTCTCCAGCAGGCCGGCCATCAGCCGCACCGCGGGCCGCACCGTGTCCACGGTGTCGAACAGCGGCTCCTTGTCTTCCTGGAGATCCCGGTTATACGCCAGGGGCAGGCCCTTGCACGTCATGAGCAGGCCTAAGAGGTGCCCCGCCACCCGGCCGGTCTTGCCCCGGATAAGTTCCGGAACGTCGGGGTTCTTCTTCTGGGGCATGATGGAAGAGCCGGTGGCATAGGCGTCGGGGAGCACCACAAAGCCGAATTCGGACGACGACCAGAGGATGAGTTCCTCCGCCAGGCGGCTCAAGTGGACCATGACGATGCTGGCGTGGGCGGCAAATTCCAGGATAAAATCCCGGTCGCTCACCGCGTCCAGGCTGTTGCGGAAGACCTTGGGAAAGCCCAGTTCCGCGGCCACCAGCTGGGGGTCGATGGGAAAGGTGGTGCCGGCCAGGGCCGCGGCCCCCAGGGGCGAGACCTTGATGCGGTGCAGGGATTCACGCAGGCGCTCGATGTCCCGCCGCCACATCTCGTCATAGGCCAGGAGGTGATGGGCGAACAGGATCGGCTGGGCCCGCTGCAGGTGAGTGTAGCCGGGCAGGATGACCCCGGGGTGCAGGTGCGCCAGGCGCACGCCGGCCACTCTGAGGTCCCCAAGATCGGCGATGAGGCCCTCCACCGCTTCCGCCAGGTAGAGGCGCACGTCCAGGGCCACCTGGTCGTTCCGGCTCCGGGCGGTGTGGAGCTTGCGGCCCACCTCCCCGAGCCGATTGGTGAGCCGGGACTCGATGGCCATATGGATGTCTTCCATGGCGGGATCGAACTCAAATTCCCCGGCCTCGATCTCCCGGCGGATTTCCGTGAGCCCCGCCACAATCTGCTCCCCTTCCGCCGGCGTGATGATGCCGCCGCGGGCCAACATGCGAGCGTGGGCGATGGACCCGGCGATATCCTGGCGGTAAAGGCGGCGGTCAAAGCTCAGGGAGGTGGTGAAATCCTCCACCGCCTGGTCCGTTTCCCCGGCAAACCGCCCGCCCCAGGGTTTCTCGGCCATGATGCTTGCTCCTTTATGGGTGTCGCCGTCCGGCCGCCGCGTTCACGCGCCGGTTATTGACTTCGGCCAAGAGATCCTCTGCAACTCGCCGCCGCATACGGCACAATGCGCCTCGGCCAGTTGCCCGGCGTGCTCCAGTTTTTGCAAGTGGCCGCAGTGGCGGCAGCGCACCACCGGGCGGTAATCGATCCAGCCGTGATCCTTCCAGAAGCGCCAGGTGCCGTATTTCCAGCGGTAGAGGATCACGGTGTACAGGCAGCTCAGGCCCACCAGGTGCGCGGTGGAAATCCAAAAGGCCCGCCAGGAAATCAGCGCCGTGACCCCCATGACCATGAGAAGCCGGGACGCCAGGCGCCAGGATTTGTTCCAGATGTACGGGTCGGCCAGGGTCCAGGGCAGCGGCACCCCGAACCAGAGGTTGGGGCCGGGCCGCCAGAAGACCATGAGCAAGCCCAGGGCCCAGCAGAGTCCTGAGACCAGGTATCGCAAGTAAGGCAGGAATTATCGCCTCCTAGTTCAGTTGTTAGTGGCCAGTGGTCAGTAAAAGACAGGGATTTATCTGTTCGCGGCCTTTCTTCCGTGTCTCTGCGGTGAATTTTTTGTCTCAAAACTCAAAACTAAAGACTGGGCACTGATCACTGGCCACTGACAACTGCTACTTCCCTTCCAGCTTTGCCCGGATTTTCAGGCGCAGGGCGTTCAAGCGGATGAAGCCGGTGGCGTCCGCCTGGCGGTAGTCCCCCCCGGCCTCGAAGGTCACCAGGGCCGGCTGATACAGGGATTTAGGAGCTTTCCGGCCCACCACCGTGACGCTGCCCTTATACAGCTTCAGCCGGGCGGTGCCGGTCACCGGCTGCTGCGCCTCGTCGAAGAGTTTTTGCAGGGCGTAACGTTCCGGGGCGTACCAGTAGCCGTAATAGACCAGTTCGGCGTACCGGGGGCTGAGGGAATCCCGCAGGTGCAGCACTTCCCGGTCCAACGTCAGGGATTCCACCGCCTGGTGGGCCGCCCGCAGGATGGTGCCGCCCGGGGTCTCGTACACCCCCCGGGATTTCAGGCCCACATAGCGGTTTTCCACCAGGTCCACCCGGCCGATGCCGTGCTCGCCACCGATGGCGTTGAGCCGGGCCAAAAGCTGAGCGGGACTGAGTTTTTCGCCGTCCACCGCCACCGGGTCCCCGGCTGCAAAGTCGATCTCCACATACTGCGGCTGATCCGGGGCCGCTTCCGGCGAGGTGGTGAGCACGAACATATCCGCGGGCGGCTCGGCCCAGGGGTCTTCCAGGATGCCGCCCTCGAAGCTGAGGTGCAGGAGATTGCGGTCGCTGGAATAGGGCTTCTCTTGGGTCACCGGCACCGGGATGCCGTGTTTTTCAGCATAAACTACGCAGTCGGCCCGGCCCGCCAGGTCCCATTCCCGCCAGGGCGCGATAATTTTGAGCTCCGGGGCCAGGGCCTGGTAGGTGAGCTCGAAGCGCACCTGGTCGTTGCCCTTGCCGGTGGCCCCGTGGCTTACCGCGTCGGCGCCGGTCTTTTTGGCTACCTCTACCTGGGCCTTGGCGATGAGGGGCCGGGCGATGGAAGTGCCCAACAGATAAGCCCCCTCATAGAGGGCGTTGGCCCGGAACATGGGCCAAACGAAGTCCCGGACGAACTCTTCCTTCAGGTCCTCGATATAGACCTCATCCGCGCCGGTGGCCCGGGCCTTGGCGGCCACCTCCGCCACCTCTTCCCCCTGGCCGATGTCGGCGCAGAAGGCCACCACCGGGCAATGATAAGTCTCCTGCAGCCATTTGAGGATGACCGAGGTATCGAGCCCGCCGGAGTAAGCCAGGACGATTTTGTTTATGTCAGACATCGTGGTTTTCCTATGGTCTCTTAATGGTGCGTAGAACGCACCCTATATTTTGCACAGGCGGGACGCCTGTACCAGCAGCTTAAGGGATTGGGGATGGGGGTTTGGGGGAAGGGGTAAGGGCGGGTGCCCTTAGCCCCTTCCCCCAAAATCCTTTTCCCTTACCCTATCAGCCATTCCAGCAGCGCTTTTTGGAAGTGCAGGCGGTTTTCCGCCTGGTCCCATGCCGCGGATTGGGGGCCGTCCAGAATTTCGGCGGTGATCTCTTCGCCCCGGTGGGCCGGCAGGCAGTGGAGCACGATGGCTTCGGGGCTGGCCAGTTTCAGCAAGGCGGTGTTTACCTGGTACGGCTTGAAGACTTCCCCTCGGGCGGCGGCCTCGTCTTCCTGGCCCATGGAGGCCCACACGTCGGTGTTGATCACCTGGGCGCCAGCCACAGCCGCCTTAGGGTCCTGGCCCAGGTAGACCCGGGCCCCTTGCGCCTGCGCCTGGTGCAGCAGGGCCGCGTCGGGTGCGTAGCCGGGGGGGCAGGCCAGGTGCAGCGCAAAATCCAGGTGCATCGCCGCGGTGATCCAGGAGTTGGCCATGTTGTTGCCGTCCCCCACCCAGGCCACCTTAAGATCGGCGAGGTCGCCGAAGTGCTCCTGCATGGTCATGAGGTCGCTGAGCACCTGGCAAGGGTGATGCGTGTCCGTGAGCCCGTTGATCACCGGGATGGTGCTATGGCGGGCCAGTTCCTCCACGGTCGCCTGGGCAAAGGTCCGCACCACCACCCCGTTGACGTAGCGGGACAGGACCCGGGCGGTATCGGCGATGGGTTCGTTCCGGGATATCTGGGTCTGGCCCGGGGCCAGGTAGATGCTGGCGCCCCCCAGTTGGGCGATCCCGGCCTCAAAGGAGACCCGGGTGCGGGTGGAGGGCTTGTCGAAGATCATGGCCACGGTCTTGCCCTTCAGGGAAGCCGGGTTCTGCCCCTGCTGATGCAGGGCCTTGAGTTCCCGGGCCCGGGCGAGAAGACGCTCGATCTCCTCCCGGCTTAAGTCCAGAATAGTCAACAAATGCCGGCTCATGGGAACACTGCCTTGAAACCTTCCTGCAAAATGGCCAGGGCGCGGTCGATCTCAAAGGGCAGCACCACCAGGGGCGGCAGCAGCCGGATGACGTTCCCCTGGGTGCAGTTGATCAGCAGGCCCCGTTCCCGGCAGGCCGTTACCACCGGCGCGCCTTCCTGGGTCAGCTCCAGGCCCCACATGAGGCCCAGGCCCCGCACCTCTTTGATCACCGGGAACTGGCGGTTCAATTCCAGCAGGCCTTTCTGCACGTAGTCGCCCCGGGTGCGGACCGCGGCCAGAAAATCAGGATTACTCAAATGACTGAGCGCGGCTTTGGCCGCGGCGGCGATCACCGGCCCGGCCCCGAAGGTGCTGGCGTGGGTGCCGGGGACAAAGGCCCGGGCCACGTCCTCGGTGGCTAGGAGCGCCCCCATGGGCAGACCGTTGGCGATGCCTTTGGCCAAGGTCATGATATCCGGGGTAAAGCCGAAATGCTCGTGGGCGAAGAGCTTGCCGGTGCGGCCCAGGCCGGCCTGGATCTCATCCAGGATCAGCAAGAGACTTTTGTCATTACACAATTGCCGCAAGCCCGTGAAATAGTCCGGCGACGGCAGGCAAACCCCGCCTTCTCCCTGGACGGGCTCCAACATCACGGCGCAGACGGAATCGTCCACCGCCCGGGCCACCGCCTCCAGGTCGTTGAAGGGCACGAAGATAAAGCCCGGCAGCAGGGGATCGAAGCCCTGCCAGAACTTGGACTGGCCCGTGGCGGACAGGGCCCCGAAGGTGCGGCCGTGGAAGGAGTTCTCCGTGCAGATGATGCGGTGCCGGCCCTCGCCGAAGCGATCCCGGGAGTAGCGCCGGGCCAGTTTGATGGCCCCCTCGTTGACCTCCGCGCCGGAATTGGCGAAAAAGACCCGGTCGGCAAAGGACAGGCGCACCAGCTCTTCCGCCAGTTCCACCATGGGGGTGGTATAGTAGATATTGGAGACATGGACCAACTGGGTCAACTGGGCCGCGGCGGCAGCCGCCACGTCCGGGTGGGCATGGCCCAGGTTGCACACCGCCAAACCGGCTACGAAGTCCAGGTATTCCTTGCCGGCATCGTCCCAGACCCGGCAGCCCGCTCCCTTGACCAACACCAGCGGCTGCCGGCCGTAGGTGTTCATGACTACCTTGTCCGCACGTTCCATCCAATTCATATGCACAAATATTTCCTCCTTCGGAACCGGGGGAGGGGGCTAAGGGCACCCGCCCTTACGCTTACAAGAAACTCCCCCGGACTCCCACCCCCAATCCCTTATGGGGGTTGGGAGGGGGTGTGGGGGAG
>JBAVUP010000159.1:0-7684 GCA_049696835.1 Desulfobaccales bacterium | reverse complement strand
GTTATTCACGGGCAATATCTTCCCTTATCGGAGGGGCGACTGTTTTTCCCAACCTTTTCAGGGGGATGGGAGGGGAGTTTGAGGGGAGGGCGGGGGACTTGCTGTCCCCCGGTCCTCCCCTCAAAATTATTTCGCCAGCAGCTTCAGGCTCTGGCGCAGCAGGTCTTCCAGGGTAGCGGCCCCGTGGTTATGGGCCGCGTCCAGGGCCTTTTCCGCCATGTTTTTGGAATAGCCTAAATTAAGCAGGGCCGACAGGGCGTCCCGTCGCAGGGTCTCCCCGGGAGAGGCCGGCCGCGGGCGCCGGGCCGGCGGCAGCTTGTCTTTCAATTCCAGGACGATGCGGGCGGCGGATTTCTTGCCGATGCCGGGAATCCTGGCCAGGCGATGGTCATCGGCCTGGAGCAGCGCCTGGGCGAAGTCCTCGGGGTTGATGCCGCTCAAGATGTTCAGGGCGGTGCGGGCGCCGATGCGGGGAATGCTCAAGAGTTGCAAAAAGACGTCTTTTTCTTCCAGGGTGCTGAAGCCATAGAGGTGCAAGGCGTCGTCTTGCAGGCGGGTATGGATCTGGAGGGAGACCGTGGCCGGCGGCTCCGGCAGGGCGTAAAACGTGGACAGGGGAATAAAGACCTGATAGCCCACGCCCCCCACCTTCACCAGGACCTGGCCCGGGGACTTGTCCATGAGCTGGCCTTCTAGAAAGCCGATCATGGGGCGGCGCCCGGCCAGCGGCTGTGAAAGAAATGGCACATACTCACCGCCAGGGCGTCGGCGGCGTGCTCGTTGTCAACCTCGACCCCCAAGAGTTGCTTCACCATCAGTTGCACCTGGGCCTTGGTGGCCTGGCCGTAGCCCACCACCGCTTTCTTCACCACCAGGGGCGAGTAGTGAAAGATGGGCACCATGGCCCGGGCCGCCGCCAGCAGCACCACGCCCCGCACCTGCCCCAGGATAAAGGCGCTGTGGACGTTGTTGGCCAGGAAAATATCTTCCAGGGCGATGGCCTGGGGCTGATGCTGTTGAATTAAATCCGACAGACTGTCAAAAATCCGACAGAGACGGGATTCCAACGGGGGCCGGCTGCCGGCCTTGATACTTCCCGAGGCCAGGTGGAGGAGCCGCTCTCCCTCCCCCTGGAGGACCCCAAAACCGGTATACCGGGAACCGGGGTCCACCCCCAGGATTATCGGGCTCACAGTAAGGCCTCGAGCAGTTGGTCCGGAATATCAAAATTGGCGAACACGTCGTTGACGTCGTCGTGCTCCTCCAGCATCTCCACCAGTTTCAGCACCTGTTGGGCGGCTTTCTCTTCCTCGATGTGCACCGTGGTCTTGGGGTGCAACTGCACCTCCGCCAGGATAGGCTGAAACCCCCGGGCCTCCAGGGCCTCTTTGACTTCGATGAAGGTGGCCGGGTCGGTGAGCACCTCAAATTGGCTCTCATCCCCCTGCAGGTCGTCGGCGCCGCACTCCAGCGCCGCCTCCAGCAGGCGGTCTTCATCCATGCCTTGCCGGTCGAAGACGATGACCCCTTTCTTGTCAAACATCCAGGCCACACAGCCGGGTTCCCCCAGGTTGCCGCCGTATTTGGTAATGAGATGCCGGACGTCGGACACCGTGCGGTTCTTGTTGTCCGTGAGGCTTTCCACCATCAGGGCCACCCCCGCCGGACCGTACCCCTCCAGGGTCAGCTCTTCCAGGGCGGCGGCGCCGCCTTCCCCGGAGCCCCGTTTGATGGCCCGGGCGATATTGTCATTGGGCATATTTTCGGCCCGGGCCGCGGCAATGGCGGCTTTCAGGCGGGGATTGCCGGTGGGGTCACCGCCCCCCAGGCGGGCGGACACGGTGATTTCTTTGGCCAACTTGCCGAAGATTTTCCCGCGCTTGGCGTCTGCGGCGCCTTTTTTCCGTTTGATGGTGCTCCACTTGGAATGGCCAGACATCTGGGCGTGGTCCTCCTTGGGTTACTTCTCAACGGGCTGAGATTTGGCGAGGTCCGGCTGCGGGTGTTCGGAGCCGGACGGGCCGCCCCGTCTCTTGAGGCCCAACAGATAGATTTCCCGGCTGGCGGGACGGGAGCCCGCCGGCTTCACCGGTCGGCAAAGGCTGAAGTTTGCCTTCAAGACCGCCGCCAGGGTATGGGTATCCGGTCCTTCGAAGACCTTGACCAGGAAATGGCCCCCGCGGCGCAGCAGTTGCCGGGCCCACTCCCAGGCCAGGCAGGCCAGCTCCAGGGAACGTTGCTGGTCCACCTGCCGCAGGCCCGTGGTCTTGGGCGCCAGATCGCTGACCACCACGTCAAACACCGGGCTGAGGGCGGTAATGGTCGCTAAGTCTAGACTTGCGATCTCGCCCTGCACAAAGTATAGGGGCGGGGCCACCTGGATTTTCGGCCGGTTGACGTCCACCCCGACCACCAGGCCCTGAGGGCCGGTGCAAGAGGCGATATATTGCAGCCATGACCCCGGGCTGCACCCCAGGTCCAGAACCCGTTGGCCCTCCCGAAAGAGGTGGTATTTGTCGTCCACCTCCTTGAGCTTGTACACGGCTCGGGCCACGTATCCTGCGGCCCGGGCCCGGCTCCGGTAAATGTCGGGCTCCCCAGGGCGAGGCATGCGGTCAAAGTGCCTATCTTAGTAGATTAATTCAATTTCTTTTAGCATAGGTCCCCACCTTTGGCAATGAAAATCCTCCCTATGTCAAAATTATGACGGTTTAAGCTGCTTTGCCCGGCGGCGCAACCCAACCCGTCATGCCGTTTCGCCTCCTTCGGCCTCCCGGGTCCGCGCCGACGGGCTGATGACAGAAACTCATAATATATTAATAATAACAATTAGTTATATAGATGGGAGCTGATGGTTGCTCCCAACCGTTCAACCCGGCGGAGGCCCCTGCATGACCTGATTGATTGAGCGCAGCACGGTGTTTCAAGGTTGGCACAATCATTGCTCCATTCAAGGAAAACCTGCTTGACTCAGGCGCGCTCTTGGGGGGATGGGCTGCACCTGCCAGGGCAGGAAGAGCGGCCGCGAGCCGCGCTTGATCCCGGACCATGACGGTGCCGGAGGGGCCTGCACCAGGAGGGTGGACATGAACCAGGTTCTATCCAAGGAAGAAGTGGCGGCGCTGTTTGAAGGTTTGTTGGAAGCTGAGGCCGATTTCGCCGCCAACCGTGGTGCCGCGCCCCCGGCAGTTACCCCCCGAGACCAGGTGTCCTTTGGACGCCATCACTTTCCAAGGCTCCAGGCAATCTCCACGTGGTTGACCGCCATCCGCCGGTGGTGGCGGCGCCGCGCTTAAGGGGAAGGGCAACATGGATCCGACGTCGCCGGTCACTGAACTGCATGAGGTCTCCCCGGGCCTGCCGGCTCCCTCGCGCTGGCATGGCGCCGCCACTCTCAGGGTGGTTGCCGTGACCTCCGGCAAGGGCGGGGTGGGAAAATCCAATATTGTGGTCAATCTGGGGCTGGCCCTGGCCCATCGCGGCCTGAAAGTCCTCCTGATTGATGCTGATTTGGGGCTGGGCAATCTCGACATTCTCTTGGGCCTGACTCCCCCCTATACCATTCGGGATGCCCTGTCCCTGGGCCTCAACCTCTCCGAAGTGATCGTGGAAGGTCCCGGGGGCCTCAAAATCCTGCCGGCCTCTTCCGGCATCCCCGAACTGGCGACCCTGGACGAAGGCCAGCAGCTCTTCCTGCTCACCGAAATGGATTATTACACTGACGATATCGATGTCGTGCTCATTGACACCGGGGCCGGTATCTCGCCCAATGTCCTGTTTTTCAACCTGGCGGCCCAGGAACGTATCCTGGTGGTCAACAACCAGCCACCCTCCCTCGCCGATGCCTATGCCTTGATGAAGATCCTGGCAATCCGGCATGGGGGGAGAAGTTTCAAGGTGTTGGCCAATGGACTGTCTCACTCCCGGGAAGCGGAGTCGGTCTACCGTACCCTGCTCAAGGTAACAGAGCGCTTCCTGGGACCGGAGATCACCTTGGATTATCTTGGCTTTATCCCCCACGACGACGCCGTTCCCCAAGCGGTTCTGAGGCAACAGCCGGTTCTGGCGCTCTACCCCGAGGCTCTGGCCAGCAAGTCTTTTGTCGTCATCGCGCAAACCTTGTGGGAATCGCCCCCGCCTCGGCTTGACGGCAACGTCAAGTTCTTCGGGCGGCGCTTCCTCTGATCACGGCGGCACGCAGGAAAGCGGGGCAAACATGGAAGAATCGAACTTAGGCCGAATCAATACCGCATCCACCCCGGGTTATGGTTCCGAAAAGGTGGATCCCGACTGGCAGGAAGAGATGGTCCTGCAATACGCGCCGCTCATCAAGTATATCGCTGCCCGCCTGGCGCTGCGCCTGCCGTCCCACATCTCCCTGGAAGATCTGGTCAGCTCCGGCATTATCGGCTTGATTGACGCGGTCCAAAAGTTCGACCCCTCCAAGAATATCAATTTTAAAACCTATGCGGAATTCCGGATCAAGGGCGCCATGCTGGATGAACTGCGGAGCCTGGACTGGACCCCCCGGTCCGTGCGGAAAAAATCCCATCTCATCGAGAACGCCTACGCCCAACTGCAGAGAACCTTAGGCAGGCCGGCGGAAGCCGAAGAGGTGGCCGAGCTCCTGGGTATGGACCTGGAAGAGTTTTACCGACTCCAGGATGAGACCAAAATGGTTTCGGTGGTGGCCCTGGAGGAAAGTTGGAGAGGCCTGACCGGCCAGGCAGGCTTTTTGGAGCATGAACTCCTGGAGACCATCCAGGACGAGAATACCCGGGACTCCTTCTTGTCCGTGCATTTTGCCGTGCTCCAGGAAACCATGATGCAGGCCATCGAGGCCTTGCCCGATAAAGAGAAGCTATTGATTTCCTTATATTATTATGAAGAACTCACCATGAAGGAGATCGGTCAGGTCATGGGGTATACCGAGTCCCGCATCTCCCAATTGCATACCCAGGCCATGTATCGCCTGCGACATAAGCTCCGGGAATACTCCCATGAGATTTGACCTGACCCCGGCAAAACCCGTTTCCCGGACCACCTGACCGGGCGAATTTTCGGGCCCCCGCGGTGCTGTGCCCGGCGGGGGCGTAACCCCACCTCAATGGCCGGCAAGGTGGCCGGCGATCATGCAAGGAGGCAGATGGTGACATTCTGGTCGGTGGGCCTGGTGCTCTTGGGGGTAGTGTTGGGCGGGATGGTCCTGGTGGTGATTTTCAGTCTCCTGGCCATGGGTCAAAAGGACGACGTCTATCGCGATCGTTTTGGCCTCTGAACTGCTTCAAATAAATCCTGGATTATCTGCCCTTCCTTTCCCGGGCGGTTTTCCGTCAAAACCCGCCCGGCGTCGATCTCCGCCATTTTAAGCCGCCCTTTCCCGCCGTTGCCGCCAAACCCGGTCATTCTCCTCATTGCGCCGGCGGCCGTTTTCCATTAAACTGCCTCCAAATCCAGCATCGTTGACCTTACCGCGCCATACGCGGATTCTTTATGGACATGGCAAGACTACAACCACGGCTCCGGGTCGCCCGGGGGGAAGCGCCGGCGGACCTGGTGCTCACCGGGGCGCGGGTGGCCAACGTCTATACCGGCGAGTGGCAGGAAACTGCCGTGGCCGTATTCGACGGGATCATCGTGGGCCTGGGCGACTATCCCGGCCCCCGGCTGCCGGTGCCGGGTCGCTATATTCTGCCGGGGTTCATCGACGGCCACCTCCATCTGGAGAGCAGCATGCTTACCCCCGGAGAGTTGGCCCGGGCGCTGCTGCCCCTGGGCACCACCACCGTGGTGGCCGACCCCCATGAGATCGCCAACGTCCTGGGCGCGGCGGGCCTGGATTATCTCCTGAGCGCCAGTGAAGGCCTGCCGGTGGATTTTTTCTTCATGCTGCCCTCCTGCGTCCCGGCTTCTCCCCTGGAAACCTCCGGGGCGTGCCTGCGCGCCGCGGCGCTGGAGCCCTACCGGCGCCATCCCCGGGTCCTGGGTCTGGCGGAGGTGATGAATTTCCCCGGGCTGGTGGCCGGAGAGCCGGAACTCCTGGCCAAGCTCGCCCTCTTTCCCCAGGGGCCGGTGGACGGCCATGCCCCGTTGTTGACCGGGCCCGCCCTCACCGCTTATCGGCTGGCCGGCATCGGCTCGGACCACGAATGCACCACGTTGGCGGAGGCCCGGGAGAAGCTGCGCCTGGGGTTCTATCTGATGGTACGGGAAGGCAGCCTGGCGAAAAACCTGGCCGACCTCCTCCCGGCAGTGACCCCGGCCAGCCTGCGCCGCACCATGCTGGTCACCGATGACAGTCACCCCGAAGACCTGCTCCGGACCGGCCATCTCAACCATCTCCTCCGCCGGGCGGTGTCCCTGGGGCTGGACCCCCTGGCCGCCGTGACCATGGCCACCTTGAACCCGGCGGAGTATTTCCGCCTCCGGGACCGGGGCGCGGTGGCGCCGGGACTGGCGGCCGACCTGGTGGTGGTGGAGGATCTCACGGACTTTCGGATTGACAAGGTCTTTAAAAACGGCCGCCTCCTGGCGGATCAGGGCCGGCTGAGCGCCGCGGCGGAAACCACCCCGCCGCCGGCCCCGGCCTCTGCCATGCACGTTAAGGACCTGGCCCCCGAAGCCTTGTCGCCCCCGGTCACCGCCCGTGAGGTCAAGGTCATCGGCCTGATTCCCGGGCAGTTACTCACGGAGAAACGTCTTCTGACCGCGCCCGTCCGGGAAGGTCGGCTGGCTACGGACCCCGCCCGGGATCTCCTGAAGCTGGCCGTGGTGGAACGGCATCACGGCACCGGCCATCTGGGCCTGGGCCTGGTCCAGGGCTTCGGCCTGCCCCGGGGCGCCCTGGCCTCCTCCGTGGCCCACGACTCCCACAATATCGTGGTGGTGGGGGCCGATGAGGCGGACATGCTCCACGCCATCCGGCATCTGGTGCGCCTGGGGGGCGGCATGGCGGTGGTGGCCGGGGGGAAGGTATTGGCCGACCTGGCCCTGCCCATCGCCGGGTTGATCAGCCCGCTGCCTCTGGAGCAGGTGGCCGCGGCCTATACCCGCCTCAAAAAGGCTTACCACGGTCTGGGGGGCGCCTTACAAGATCCCTTCATGGCCCTGTCGTTTCTGGCCCTGCCGGTCATCCCGGCCTTGAAACTCACGGACCTGGGGCTGGTGGACGTGGACCGGTTCTCGGTGGTGCCGCTGTGGGGCGAGGATTAACTCACGCCAAGCCGCCAAGCCGCAAGAATTTATCTTTGGGTCCTTGGCGCCTTTGCGTGTGAATCTTTGAGGTTCTCACCAATGAGCCTTTTATTAACCGCGTTTGAAGTGATGCACGTCCTGGATATGGACCTGGCCCTGGCCGCGGTGACGGAGGCCTTCCGGGCCCACGGCGAGGGCCGGGTGAATATGCCTCCCAAGGTTCACCTGATCCTGCCCCTGGGCAGTTTGAAGGCCATGTTCGGGGAGATCTTTCTGCCCGCGGGCCATATCTGCGGGGTCAAATGGAACAGCAATTTCCCCGACAATCCCCACCACGGCGGCCTCACCGTCAAGGGGAAGCTGCTCCTCAATGATCCGGCCACGGGCCTGGAACTGGCGGATATGGACGCCACCCGGCTCACCAACTTCCGCACCGGCGCCGCCGGGGCCGTGGCGGTGCAGCACCTGGCTCGCCCCGGGGCCGCCCGCC
>JBAVUP010000158.1:0-2189 GCA_049696835.1 Desulfobaccales bacterium | reverse complement strand
GAAGGGTGAACTTCATTCCGGTTATTTGAAAGATGGATAATAAAACAACAATGGCTTTATTTTTTTCTTGACAAAATCTCTGAGAGCAACTAAACGATGTTGGTAAGTACCTGAATTAATCAACTATCTTATACGAAATATGGTATAAGGGTAGCCTCAGGGGAATTCGCCTAAGGAGACAAGTGATGAAAAAAATTGGCTCATTGATTCTAATCATGGCGTTGGGGGTGTGGGGGTGCGTCTCGGTTGACCATAGCACCGTGGTGGATACCAACACCAGTGGTTATGCCTCCGGGCAATTTCGAGATGTGCGCCAGGGCACGGTGGCCAATTTTGGCATTTTTGGCGGCGGCGCCGGCGCCGCCGCAGCTAGCAGCGCCACCGGGGCGATTACAACCCTAACCTCCATAAGTGGCCCCGGTTCCACCGGCAATTCCGGGGGTGGGGGTGGTATGTTGGGCCTGCGCGTCTATCCGGTACCGACCCAGGGAGACCCGATGCCCTTTGCCAGGTCCATCGCCATGATCAATTACAGCAAGATGCTGAAGAAAATCACTTATGACGACGTCGGCCTGGTAAGTTATGAATTTCGCGATATCGGTCCAGGTCCGCATCCCTCTTCTTTCGGACACCAGCCCATCCAATAGGAGCATGGCCATGCGGAAAATATTCATCTGCATCGGGGCGATATCCTGGTTGTTGTTTGGTTGTGCGCAATTCCACTCGTCAGAAGAGATCGTCTACGAAAACGGGAAGCTGCAAAAGTTTTCCTACTCCAATGACAGCCAGAAAAGCGACAGTGCGGGTTTCATGGACGCTCTGGACGTCTTGAGGCGGGCCGATCCGGCAGCGCTGCCCCAGTTGGCCGACCTGCCGCGGTTTCAAAGGGATCAAAAGACGCGCGCGGCCACCTATACGGGGGTCATCAAAAATAGCACCAGATATGACGTTTCCGTGCCCTCGCTGAATAGCGACGCCACCCTCCAGATCCCGGCCCACGGCTGGATAGAGTATCGGGCTTACACCAAAAACTTCGAGCTGACGGTCTATTCGGATGGCAAGCCCTTCTACTGTTTGAAGATTCTCGCCGATCCGAGAAATTATCAATATGCCTGTAAGAAATACGATTTCATCGCCGAAATCGTCAAACCGGAGCCGGTACAAAGATATAAACCGCTCAAGAAACGGCGGCACTTCAAAAAGCGGCCGCCAGCCGAGGGAGAAGGTTTGGGCTAATTAGGGCGGGTTATCGCCAAGGTTCGCAGGGGAAGCCTCCTCAGGGCTTCCCTTGTTTTTTATTTAGGAGGTGTAATTTTTGGCTTAAGTCTGCATAGGCGAGGTGCCTGGACCACTAACACCCTGGCATCCGGCCTCACACCGGCCGGGAAACGGGGCGGCTGAGGTTTTGGCGGATGTCCAGGTAGACCTCGCCGTAGCCCGGGGTCTCGGTGCGCAGGGCATAGAAGGCGTTGAGCATCAGGGAAGCCACCATGAGGTTGGCGAACAACAGTTGCGGGGCGCCGGCGGCCATGAGCTCTTCGCAGGAGAGCTCGGCGGGGTGGCGGTCCTGGGGGGCGGCGATCTCGGGATGATAGCGGGAAAGGGGCGGGGTCAGGTCGCGGCCGGCCCGCCGCAGATAGACCTGGACGTTGCCGTCCTCAAAATCGTTGCCCCCGGAGATGAGGGTGAGGTCGCTGAGGGTGGCGGCGTGGACGTCCACCAGGCGGCGGGAGGCGTGGTTGTCCACCATCAGAAAGACCAAGTCGTGCTCCACCAGCAAACGTTGGACGTTATCGGCGGTGACGTATTCCGGGACGGCCCGGAAGGACAGGGCCTCGAACTCCTGGGCCAGATCCCGGGCCTTGACTTCCGCCTTGTTGCCCAGGCGTGCGAAGGCCTGACGGGGGGCGTTGGCCCGCTCGAAGCGGTCGCCGTCCATGAGGGTGAGGCGGGCCCGCTCCCCGGCGTAATTGAGGTAGCGGCAGAGGAAGGGCAGCAGGGCGCAGCCGATGCCGCCGATGCCGATGGCCTTGATTTGCAGCATGTTGACCTCAGTGAGCAGTGAGCAGTTTTAGTAGGGTGCGTCTCACGCACCATTAATTGGACTCTGAATTTTGGGAAGTGCCTCATTTAGTAATAGGCGCATAAGACGCACCCTACTTCCCCCTCACCCTAACCCTCTCCCCCAT
>JBAVUP010000157.1:0-5801 GCA_049696835.1 Desulfobaccales bacterium | reverse complement strand
GGTGATGCCCGGGGACAACGTGTCCATGGAGGTGACCCTGATTACCCCCGTGGCCCTGGAAAAAGAACTGCGCTTCGCCATCCGGGAAGGCGGCCGTACCGTGGGCGCCGGCGTGGTGAGCGAGATTATAGAATAATTAATTATCGTTGGCGGGCGAGACGCCCGCCCCTACATGGGGCCGCTCAACCCACGAAGGCGGGCGAGGACGCCCGCCCTACGGGGAGCACGAGAAATTTGGGAATAAGGGTAAATTCATGATTACGCCCAAGATTCGCATTCGTCTGCGATCTTACGATTACAAGCTGCTGGACAAATCGGTGCTGGAGATCGTCGAGACGGCCCGCAGCACCGGCGCCCGGGTGGCGGGACCCATCCCACTGCCCACGGAGATCAACAAATACACCGTGCTGCGCTCCCCGCATATCGACAAGAAGTCCCGGGAGCAGTTCGAAGTCAGAACGTACAAGCGGCTGATGGATATCCTGGAACCGACCCAGCAGACCATGGACGCCATCAGCAAGCTAGACCTGGCAGCCGGGGTGGACGTAGAAATAAAAGTTTAGAAGCAGTGGTCAGTGGCCAGTGGTCAGTGGGCAGTTCCTGATAGAGAGGTTCAGGCCGCAATTACTGACAACTGACAACTGACAACTGACAACTGACAACTGGAGAGATACCATGCCTGGGGGGTTAATCGGCAAGAAATTGGGCATGACCCTGATCTTCGATAACGGAGGTCTGGCAGTGCCCGTCACGGTCATCGAAGCCGGACCTTGCTTTGTGGTGCAGAAAAAAACCACCAAGAAGGACGGCTACGAGGCCCTGCAGATGGGCTTTGACCGGCGGGCCTTGGGGAAGTGCAACAAGCCTGAAAGGGGCCACCTGGAAAAGCACGGCGCCAAAAGCGGCTTCAGATATCTCCGGGAGATTCGGCTGGCGGAGGCCTCCGGCTTTGAAGAGGGGCAGGAGATCACCGTGGAGGCCTTCGAGATCGGCGATAAGGTGGACGTGATCGGCACCAGCAAGGGCAAGGGGTTTGCCGGCACCGTCAAGCGGTGGAACTTCCATCGGGGTCCCATGACCCACGGCTCCATGTCCCACCGGGCCCCCGGCTCCATCGGCGCCAGCGCCTACCCCTCCCGGGTGGTCAGAGGCAAGAAGATGCCGGGTCAGATGGGCAATGCCCGGGTGACCATCAAGAATCTGGAAGTGGTGGATGTGCGCCCTGAGGAGAACCTGCTGGTGGTCAAAGGGGCGATACCCGGTCCGCGGCAGGGCCTGGTACTCATCCAGAAGGTCGGGTGACGAGATGCCGACGGTGGATATTTATAATATTGCCAAAGAAAAAGTCGGGGAACTGGACCTGAAAGACGAGATCTTCGGGGTGGAGGTCAAGGGCCACGTGCTCCATGAAGTGGTGACCTGGCAGCGGGCCTGCCGCCGGGCCGGCACCGCCTCCACCAAGACTCGGGGCGAAGTGCGGGGTGGCGGGCGCAAACCCTGGCGGCAGAAGGGCACCGGCCGGGCCCGGTCCGGCAGCACGCGGTCTCCCATCTGGAAGGGCGGCGGCACGACATTCGGTCCCCGGCCCCGGAGCTATGCCTACGCGCTGCCCAAACAGGTGCGGCGCCTGGCCTTGAAGATGGCGCTCTCCAGCAAGGTGGCCAACGGCCGGCTGGTGGTACTGGACGCCTATCCTCAAGGCACGCCCAAGACCAAAGACTTCATCCAGGTCCTGAAGACCTTTGAGATCAACCAGGCCCTGTTCATTACGCCGGAAGCGCATGCGGCCCTGGAACTTTCCGCCCGGAACGTGCCGGGCATCCAGGTGATGCTCCCCGTGGGGCTGAACGTGTACGACATCCTCAAGTACGATCACCTGGTGTTGTTTTCCCCGGCATTGGATCAGATCGAAGCGAGGTTGGCCAAATGAAGGCGTATCATCATCTGATCAAGGGGCCGATCATTACGGAAAAGACCCATGCCATGCGGGAAGCGGCCAATAAGGTGACCTTCCGGGTGGCGGTCAAGGCCAACAAGATCGAGATTCGGAAGGCCATTGAAGAACTCTTCAAGGTCAAGGTCCTGGGGGTGAACACGGTCCGCATGAGGGGCAAGGCCAAGCGCATGGGGAAGACCGAAGGGATGCGGCCCAACTGGAAGAAGGCCATTGTCACCCTGGCGCCCGGGGAGAAGATTTCGGGTTTGGAAGGCTTATAAAGCAGGGGTTAGGGATCAGGGAACAGAGGGAAATAGAACCTAAGGGATTATCATATGGCACTAATTTCGAGAAAGCCCACCTCTGCGGGGCGACGGTTCCAGACGGCGCCGGATTTTGCCGAGATCACCCGGAGCGAGCCGGAGAAGAGCCTGGTCACGACCCTGAAAAAGACGGGGGGTCGGAACAATTACGGCCGGGTCACCACGCGCCACCGGGGTGGGGGACACAAGCGGCGCTATCGCCTCATCGATTTCAAGCGCAACAAGCTGGAGGTCCCGGCCAAGGTGGCCACTATCGAATACGACCCCAACCGCACCACCCGGATTGCGCTGCTCCACTATGTGGACGGCGAGAAGCGCTACATCCTGGCGCCCCAGGAGCTGCGGGTCGGGGACATGGTGGTTTCCAGCGCCACGGCGGATATCAAACCGGGTAATGCGCTGCCGCTGGTAAATATTCCCACCGGCACCCTGGTGCACAATGTGGAGATGAAACCGGGGAAGGGGGGCCAGATGGCCCGGGCCGCAGGCTCCTATGCCCAGTTGATGGCGAAGGAAGGCCAGCAGGCCCACCTGAAGCTGCCGTCCGGCGAGGTGCGGATGGTGCCGGTGGACTGCCGGGCCACCATCGGCCAGCTCAGCAACGTGGAGCAGGAAAACATCTCCCTGGGCAAGGCCGGGCGGAAACGGTGGCAGGGGAAACGGCCCCATGTCCGGGGGGTGGCCATGAACCCGGTGGATCACCCCATGGGCGGCGGCGAAGGCAAGTCTTCGGGCGGCCGCCATCCGTGCACGCCCTGGGGGGTGCCCACCAAGGGGTATAAGACCAGAAAGCCAAAAGCCAGCGACCGGTACATCGTCAAGCACCGGTCGAAGAAGTAGAGGGGAAAATTGTGGCCCGTTCACTGAAAAAGGGACCCTACGTGCAGGACAGCCTCCAGGCCAAGGTGTATAAGGCCCGGGAGACCCAGGATCGCAAAGTGATCAAGACCTGGTCGCGGCGGTCCACCATTACGCCGGAATTCATCGGGTTAACTCTAGCGGTCCATAACGGTAAGAAGTTCATCCCGGTTTACGTCACCGAAAATATGGTGGGGCATAAGTTGGGCGAATTTTCCCCCACCCGGCACTTCGGCGGCCACGCCGGGGACCGTAAAACCAAAGTGGGTAAGAAATAGCCATGGAAATCAAGGCGAGCGCCAAATATGTGCACATCTCGCCCACCAAGCTGCGGCTGGTGGCCCGGACCCTCTCCGGCAAGAAGGTGGAAGAGGCCCTGGCGCTGCTGCAGTTCATGCCCCAGCGCGGGGCGCGGGTGGTGCGCAAGGTGGTGGTGGCCGCAGTGGCGAATGCCGAGCAACGGCCCCAGGTGGACGTGGATACCCTGGTGGTCAAAGGGGTCCAGGTGGACGGCGGCCCCTCCCTGAAGCGCTTCCAGGCGCGGGCCATGGGCCGGGTCAACCGTATCCTCAAGAGAAGCAGCCACATCACCGTGGTCCTGAAGGAAGGGGCCGGGAAATGATTAAAACAGTGGTCAGTGGCCAGTTGTTAGTGTCTATTGCTTGGCACTTGGCGATTTTAAATACTGTCAACTGACTACTGGGAACTGGGAACTGAAAAATTAAGGAGGCGTGGATTGGGTCAGAAAGTTCACCCCATCGGTTTCCGTCTGGGAAGTTATCGCAAATGGGATTCCATTTGGTTCGCCCGGAAGGATTTTGCATCGCTGGTGCTGGAGGATCGCAAGATTCGGGAGTTTCTCAAGGCGGACAAGGAGCTCAAAGGGTCGGGGATCGCCGGACTGGACATCAAACGGGCGGCCAACAAGCTGACCATTAAGATCCATACCTCCCGGCCGGGCATGGTGATCGGCCAAAAAGGCAAGAAGATCGATGACCTGCGGCGGCGGCTGGAGAAAGTGGTGGGCCGGGAACTCGTCATCGACGTGCACGAAGTGCGCAAACCCGAGATCAACGCCCAGTTGGTGGCGGAAAATATCGCCCAGCAACTGGAGCGCCGGGTCTCTTTCCGGCGGGCCATGAAGAAGTCGGTGGGCCAGGCCCTGAAGTTCGGGGCCAAGGGCATCAAGATTCGCTGCAAGGGTCGTCTGGCCGGGGCGGAAATCGCCCGGCAGGAATGGTACCGGGAAGGCCGGGTGCCGCTGCACACCCTGCGGGCCTTCATCGATTACGGGTTCGCCGAAGCCAAGACCACTTACGGCATCATCGGGGTGAAGACCTGGATCTTCCACGGTGAGGTGCTGGGCGCCGAAGAGGGCATGAGCTTCTAGACAGTGAGCAGTGAGCAGTAAAAACCTTGCTCCTTATAAACCAAGGGGCAGGATAAGGATAGAAAAATGCTGGCACCGAAACGAGTAAAACATCGCAAGGTGATGAAGGGGCGCCGCCGGGGCCAGGCTACCCGGGGCAATTTCATCGCCTTCGGGGATTATGGCCTGCAGGCCACGGAATGCGGCTGGATTACCGCCCAACAGATCGAGGCGGCCCGGATCGCCATCACCCGCCACGTCAAACGCGGCGGCAAGGTGTGGATCCGGGTATTTCCCGACAAGCCGTTCACCAAGAAACCGGCGGAAACCCGCATGGGCAAAGGTAAGGGTAGCCCGGAAGGCTGGGTGGCGGTGATCCGTCCCGGACTCGTCCTCTATGAGATGGCGGGGGTGGAGCGGGCTGTGGCCCAGGAGGCCATGCGCCTGGCGGCCCACAAGTTGCCCCTGAGAACCAAATTCGTGGAACGGGAAAACATTGTGCCGTTATCCGAGTCGAGGTGGGCCAAGGTCTTCATGACCGAGCCGGAGCCGGCTGCCGCGGCTGAGCCCGCCGAGGCGGAGGCCGGGTCATGAAGGCCGCCGATCTGAGGGATCTGACCGCCGAGGAACTCCAGGCCAAGCTGAAAGAGGTCTCGGAGGAGCTGTTTAACCTGGGTTTTCAACATAGCCGGCAGCAGTTGGACAACACCGCCCGGCTGGGTCAGGCCAGGAAAGACCTGGCCCGGATCAAGACGGTGCTCAATGCCAAGACCGGGACGAAGCATTAACCTGGAAGGTTAGGTAGATATGGAAAAACCGCGTGGCATTCGCAAGACCAGGGTAGGCCTGGTGGTCAGCGACAAGATGGACAAGACCGTGGTGGTGGAGGTCAAGCGTCTGGTGGCCCACCCGCTCTACCACAAGATCATCCGGCGCCGGGTGAAGATCAAAGCCCACGATCCCCTGAACCATTGCAACATCGGGGATAAGGTGCTGCTGGAAGAGACCCGGCCCATCAGCAAAGACAAGCACTGGCGGGTCAAGCAGATCCTGGAGAAGGCCCAATAAGGGAAGTGTCTTAAGGATATACGACCATGATTCAGGTTCACACAATAATGACAGTGGCGGACAACTCCGGGGCCAAAAAGGTCTTTTGCATCCGCGTCCTGGGAGGCACCCGGAGAAGGTACGCCCGGGTGGGAGACATCGTCGTGGTGTCGGTCAAGGAAGCCTTGCCGCACTCCAAGGTGAAGAAGGGCGATGTGATGAAGGCCGTGGTGGTGCGCACCGTCAAAGAGATGCGCCGCCCCGACGG
>JBAVUP010000156.1:0-3514 GCA_049696835.1 Desulfobaccales bacterium | reverse complement strand
GGTGATGCCCGGGGACAACGTGTCCATGGAGGTGACCCTGATTACCCCCGTGGCCCTGGAAAAAGAACTGCGCTTCGCCATCCGGGAAGGCGGCCGTACCGTGGGCGCCGGCGTGGTGAGCGAGATTTTGGAATAGGTTATAAGGTTGGCGGGCGAGACGCCCGCCCCTACATGGGGACGCCCAACCCACGAAGGCGGGCGAGGACGCCCGCCCTACGGGGAGCCTGAGCAAACCTGGAATAAATTATGAGAGACATCGTTACCTTAGCGTGCACTGAATGCAAGCGGCGGAATTATACGACCACCAAGAATAAGCGGCGGACACCGGATCGGCTTGCCTTTAAAAAGTACTGTGCTTTCTGTCGGACCCACACCCTTCATCGAGAGAGCAAGTAGGGGGAGAAGACAGGCCAGTAGCTCCAACGGTTAGAGCGCCGGTCTCCAAAACCGGATGTTGGGGGTTCGAATCCCTCCTGGCCTGCCAATCATGGTGTAGACATGGGACTAAGGGGTCGGTGGGTGAGATGCCGCCATTTAACCGCGCACGTAGATTCTCTCCTTGAATTCCCTTAATCGAGGTGCTCCAGGGTTACGAACGCAACGGCCTGGATTTGTCCTTGGCGCAGGCGACTGGGGCCGGCGTCGTGAGGCGGCTGGGTCCTACCGTGCCACAGGAACTGTAGAGTGATGCCAGTATGAAAAAGACCAAGACGAAGACGACCCTGAAAGATTCCGGCGGCGACTCGCCGCGGGGGCAGGTGGTCAAACTCAAGGCGGGCAAAGCGCGCCCCGGCTGGTTCAGCAAGGTGCCCTCGATCAAGCAGTATTGGGTGCAGAGCAAGAATTTCGTCATGGAAGCGGTCCAGGAACTGAAGAAGACCACCTGGCCCAACCGCAAAGAAACCTTGGGCACCACGGGAGTTGTCCTCGTCCTGGTGTTCCTCGTGGCGGCTTATCTGGGCCTGGTGGATTTCCTGCTATCCCATATGGTGCGATTTTTTATGCACTAAAGACCCAAGGGCAAGACCGTGGCCAAACAGTGGTACATCATTCATACCTACTCGGGCTTTGAGCAGAAGGTGAAGAACGCCATCATGGAGCGGGCCCGGTCCCGAGGTCTGGAACACCTGGTGGAACAGGTATTGGTACCCACGGAAACAGTGGAGGAGATGGTCAAGGGGGAGCGCAAGCTCTCCTCCCGGAAATTCTATCCGGGCTACGTCCTGGTGCACATGGAGTTGACCGACGAATCCTGGCACCTGGTGAAAGATACCCCCAAGGTGACGGGCTTCGTGGGCAGCAAAGAAGAGCCGGTGGCCATCCCCGAAGAAGATGCGGCCAAGATCATCGCCCAGATGCAGGAAGGGGTGCTGCGGCCCAAGCCCAAGATCAGGTTCGAGCAAGGCGACAAGGTCCAGGTGACGGACGGGCCGTTCACCAATTTTGCCGGGGTGGTGGACGAAGTGCGGCCGGATCGGGGCCGGGTGCGGGTGATGATCAGCGTATTCGGACGGCCGACGCCGGTGGAGCTGGAATTTACGCAGCTGGAGAAGATCTAGCCTGGCTTTGCGTGTTGGCGCCTTGGCGAGAGATATCTCACGCAAAGACGCAAAGACGCAAAGACGCTTAAAGAAGGAAGTAATACATGGCTAAAAAAATAATCGCCCAGATCAAATTGCAGATTCCGGCGGGGCAAGCCAACCCGTCGCCGCCCATCGGCCCGGCTTTGGGGCAGCATGGGGTCAATATCATGGAATTCTGTAAGAGCTATAACGCCAAGACCGCGGGGCAGGAAGGGACCATCATCCCGGTGTTGATCACCGTCTTTGCCGATCGCTCCTTCACGTTTGTGACCAAGACGCCCCCCGCCTCGGTGCTGCTCAAACAGATGGCCCAGGTAGCCAAGGGGGCCAAGGAGCCCAGCCGGGAGAAAGTGGGGCAGATCACCCGCGCCCAGCTGGAGGAGATCGCCAAGCAGAAGATGCCGGATCTGAACACCCCCAACCTGGAGATGGCCATGCACAGCATCGCCGGCACCGCCCGGAGCATGGGCATCGAGATAGTTGAGTAGCAGGGGTCAGGGGCCAGGGGCCAGGGGCCAGGAACTGCTTTTTCTGACCCCTAATCCCTGACCCCTGGTCCCTGTATTGAAAGGGAGAGTGCACACCGATGGCCAAACATGGCAAGCGATATCGGGAGGCCACCGCCAAGGTGGACCGCAATCAACGCTATCCCTTCCAGGACGCCGTCAACCTGGCGCTGGAGGTCTCTTCCAGCAAGTTTGACGAAACCATGGAGGCCGCGGTAGTCCTGGGAGTCAACCCCCGTCATGCCGACCAGATGGTCCGGGGCGCGGTGGTCCTGCCCCATGGGCTGGGAAGGACCGTGCGGGTTCTGGTGTTCGCCAAAGGGGAAAAGGAAAAGGAAGCCCTCGACGCCGGCGCTGACTATGCCGGGGCCGAAGACCTCATTGAACGGATCAAGGGCGGTTGGCTGGACTTCGACAAGGCGGTGGCCACCCCGGATCTCATGGGCGCCGTGGGGAAAATCGGCAAGATCCTGGGTCCCCGGGGGTTAATGCCCAACGTCAAAGTGGGGACCGTCACCTTTGAGGTAGCCAAGGCGGTGAACGAACTCAAAGGCGGCAAGATGGAGTTTCGGGTGGACCGGGCCGGGGTGATCCATGCCCCGGTGGGCAAGGTGTCGTTCGGCGCCGAGAAGCTCCTGCAAAACCTGGCGGCCTTGATGGACAGCCTGATCCGGCTGAAGCCGGCCACCAGCAAAGGCACCTATATGAAGGGCATCCATCTGAGCACCACCATGGGGCCGGGAATTCCCGTGGACACCAGCGACGTCAAGAACCTGGTGCGCCTGCTGTAAAGGAGAAAGAGGTGCGTAAGGTACAGAAAGCCGAAATCGTCCAGGAAATCCAGGAGAAGGTGGCGAAGTCGCACATCGGCATCTTGACGGATTTCAAGGGGCTGAAGGTGGAAGATATGACCAGGCTCCGGCGGCAGCTCCAGGAGAGCGGCGCGGAGCTCAAGGTGGTGAAGAACACCCTGCTCCGGCGCGTGGCGGCCGCAGATTCTCCCATTCATCCCCTGATGCCGCATTTCACCGGGCCCAACGCCTTGACCCTCGGGTACGAAGATCCGGTGGCGGCGACCAAGGTGCTCATCAAGTTTGCCCAGGAGAAGCCGCAGTTCATGATCAAGGCGGGGGCCCTGGGCGGCCAGGCCTTGACCGCCAAGGACCTGGAGGCGCTCTCGAAGCTGCCGGCCCGGGAAGTGCTGCTGGCCCAGTTACTGGGCGTGTTGCAGGGCGTGCCCACGGGCCTGGTCACGGTCCTGGCCGGAGTAATCCGCAACCTGCTCAACGTGCTGGTGGCCTTCAAGGATAAAAAAGCGGAGTCCGAATCGGCGGCGGTGGCAGCGGCGGCGGCGCCGGCCCCTCCGGCGGCCGAAGAAGCTCCGGCCACCGAAGAAGCTCCGGCTGCGGCGGCGCCGGCCGAGCC
>JBAVUP010000155.1:0-1842 GCA_049696835.1 Desulfobaccales bacterium | reverse complement strand
CTGTAGATCCGGGTCAGGGGGACGTTCAGGCGCTGCGCCACCACCTTCAATTCGTCTTTGGGGAGGTAGGTGAATTCGTCCTGAATATCCTGGAGCACGGGGATCAGGTCCGCGGGCCCCCCGTCATACCGAGACATGATGGTTTCAAGTTTCTGCTCGCTGATCATCATCAAATTCCTTCAGGCACGTGTACGGGGACAAATTCCGGAAAGGACGCCTGGCATTTTTCCAGTAAGAGGGCGTATCTATCCAGGGTCTGCTTTTGGATGAATTCCACCTCCGGGTCCCGGAGGTGCCGAAAGCGGCCCTGGGGTTTGAGGTAATCCCGGATGGGCCGGAGTTTGGGAACCTCCACGGTGAGCCGGTACTTACCGTCCACCACTTCAAACAGCGGAAAGACCGCGGTTTCCGTAGCCAGCCGCGCCAGGCGCACCGAAATATCCGTGGCGCTCCGCCAGCCCGTGGGGCAGACGGACAGCACATGGATATAAGCCGGACCCGGGGTTTCCACCGCCTTTCTCACCTTGAAGTAGAGGTCGAAGAGGTAGCCCGGGGACGCCGTGGCCACGTACGGAATGCCGTGGGCCACGGCGATGGCCACCATATCTTTCTTCCAGGTGTGCTGGCCGAAGCTCTTCTTGCCGGGAGGCGAGGTGGTGGTCATGGCCCCGAAGGGGGTGGCGCTGGAACGCTGAATGCCGGTATTCATATAGGCTTCGTTGTCCCAGCAGATGTACGTGAAGTTGTGGCCCCGTTCCAGGGCCCCGGAGAGGGACTGCAGACCGATGTCGCTGGTACCGCCGTCGCCCCCCATGGCCACCACCTTGGGCATGGGGCCCTTGAGTTTGCCCTTGCGTTCCAGGACTTTCAAGGCGGCCTCAATGCCCGAAGCCACTGCCGAGGTGTTTTCGAAGGCCACATGAATCCAGGGATTCATCCAGGCCGTCTGGGGCATGCCCGAAGAGACGATCTCCATACAGCCGGTGGCGTGGGCGATGATGGCGTCTTTGCCGATGGCCTTACAGGCCCAACGGACGGCCAGGGCCTCGCCGCAACCCTGGCAGGAGCGGTGGCCCGAGGTAAAAAACTCCTCCCGGGGCATCATGCGAGAGGCATACGTATCGAATTTGGTGCTTTGCGCCGAGCCAAACTTTTCCATCAGCCTCTTACCCCATAGTAGTAAAATTCCTGGCTGGGTCCCTGTTTAACTTCAGATAGAGCGTGCTGCGCCAGCTTCTCGAAATCAATGGGCTGCACGTCCCGGCCCCCCAGTCCCACGATATAGCCCAGCACCTGGGGTCGCGTGGGTAAGGGGTAGAGGACGCTGCGCACTTCCGCCAGTACCGGCCCCGCGGCGTTTCCCAGGACCGGGACCCGGTCGCAGACCAACACCAGGTCGGCCCCGGACAGGGCCTGGCGCACCTCCGCAAAGGGGAAGGGCCGCCACAGCCGGATGCGCACCAGGCCCACGGGCAAACCCTGATCCCGCATGGCGTCCACCGCGGTTTCCGCCACTTCCGCCAGAGAGCCCATGATCAGGAGGACCACCTTGGCCCCCTCGGTGCGGTAGCATTCCACGGGCTGGTAGTGCCGGCCGGTGAGTTCGCCCCACTCCCGCCATATTTCCATGATGGGGCCGTAGGCGTTGGTCAGGGCCGCCTGGTGGGCCATCTTGCATTCGGTATAGAGTTCCGGCATGGCAAAGGCGCCCATGGTCACCGGCTTGTGGATGTCCAGCTTGTGGTAGGGCACCAGCGGCGGCAGGAAGCGGTCCACAGTCTCCTGGTCCAGCAGCTCGTGGGCTTCCACCACGTGGCTGAGGATGAAGCCGTCCAGGTTGAC
>JBAVUP010000154.1:0-29257 GCA_049696835.1 Desulfobaccales bacterium | reverse complement strand
GAATACGAACAAGACGACAAACAATCCTAATGTGTAAAACTCACCCCTTTTTTTCACCCTTCCCCCCTTCGGAAAGGCGGATTATGCTTGTGTCAAGAAGTGCATAATCGCCTTTGAAAAAGGGGGGTAGGGGGGATTTATTCAGCCATTCCCTCTCCTATTGTCCGATAGATGACCTCCATTACCCCCTTGGTTTCTTTTAAACCCTCCCGGCTATTGAAGCGGAGAACTTTTAACCCGAGTCTGCATAAATATTCGTCCCGTTCACCGTCCTTTTCAGCATGATGGGGTTCAAGATGCTGTGAACCATCTATTTCGATAACCAATTTTGCCTTGGGGGCATAGAAATCAACAATATAATCACCAATCGGTTTCTGCCGGTAAAATTGTACCCCCGCGAGCTGTTTGCCACGTAAACGCGTCCATAAGGCGCGCTCACTGTCAGTCAAATTCTGTCGGAGTTGCCGCGCCCTGGATTTCAAACTCGCGTTATACTTAAGCATAGGTCAATTTTAAATCCCCCCTGCCCCCCTTTTTCAAAGGGGGGGTAATCTCTGGCACTCCAAGTACTAGTGAAGTATCAAATAACAATGCACATTTTAGCGCTTATGCTCCCAAGGGAAGCGGAATAGATAATTTCATTCCACCCCCTCCGCATTCTCCTGGGCTGGCGTCGGCGTGAAGCCACACACCAGATCGTACAAACAATATTGACAGGCCCCACCCCGACGGCCTGCCGGAGCCGGGGTGGGGTCGGGATGGAAATCCCCCTGGGCCAGACGCCGGCCCAGCGCCGTCACCCGCGCCGCAAAGGCGGCCGCGGCCTGCCGCCACTTTTCGGCCGGGGCCTCAAAATCCTCGTGCTTCAGATGGTGGGACCGGGGTGATTTGAGGCCGATGAAGCCGGCCCTGAGGCTGGCAGTCTTCCGGTTAGGCGGCACCCGGCCTTGCTCCACGGCCAAAAGATAGCAGGGCAACTGGGATTCTTCCAGGTCCTCGAACACCTTCCGGGCCTTGGGAATTTCCCCGCTCTTATAATCCCAGATCACCAGGTCGTCGGTGTCCGGGTGATAGTCCAGGCGGTCGACGCGACCGGCCAGGGTGAAGGGCCAGTCCTCGCCCGTAAGGTCGGCAAACGGCACCTCAAAGCCCTGCCAGCGCCAGCCCGCCTCAAACCGCTCCCGTTCCAGCCGCAGCCATTCCCACAGCAAACCGGACTCCCCCAGCCAGCGGTCCCATTCGGCCTGCCAATGGACATCCCCCAACCGGGGGCCCAGGGCCTGGCGGGCGGCTTCCTGGAGCAGTTCCCGGGCGTGCCGCTGGTCCCAGGCCTGATCCTGGTCGAGAATCTCCCGGAAGGCCGTGGTAAACCGGGCCAGGACGTCATGCAGGAGCTGGCCCCGGGTGCGGGGGTCCAAACCGGCGTCGATGTCCGGCAAATCCCGGATTTTCAGCAAAATTTCCAGGAGGAAGCGGCAAGGGCACCCCAACGCGGTGCTGATCTGGCTCAAAGACAGTTGCCCGGGCAAGTCCCAGGCCGGGAGTTGGTCGGGGTAGACCGGCAGCGCCGGAGAGTCAGGGGCGGCAAACGCGGCCTTAACCGCCGGAGACCGCAGCCAGGCGGGGTCAGGCACGCTGAGCACCGCTATCTCGGCCGGCTCCCAGACCCCGGTATAGAGCGGGGAGCTCACCCGTTCTTCCTGGTCCACCATCCGGGGCCGGGTCAGGGTGAGGTGGGGGGCGGCGCCCCGCACGTTGGCGAAGAGTTCCGCGGCAAAATGATGCTGGCTCTGATAGGTCCCCCCCAGAACCAGGCGCTTTTCCCCGGCGGCGAGCAGGGGTAAGGGCCGGGGCGGGGCCGGCAGGGCGCCGGAGTTCATCCCCAGGCAGAAGACCCGGGAAAACTCCAGGCCCCGCATCTCCAGGAGGCCCAGGATCTGGATGCCGGCGGCCTGAATCCCCGGCCCGGGCAGGACCAGGCGCTGGGCTCCCAGGGTCAGCCATTCCAGAAACTCGCCGGGCCCCAGCACCTCGAAGCCCAGGGCAGTCTCCACTTCGGCCAGCAGCCCTGTGAGACGCGCCCAGGCCTCAGCTTCGGTATCCTCCAGGCCCCGGGGAAATCCCAGTTCCTGCCAGGCCGCCCGGAGCCGGCGGCCCCACTGGCCCGCCGAGGCCGACGCCGCCAACGACGACCAGATGCGGTCCAGCTTCTCGAGTATCCCGGCCTCGGCCTGAGCCCCAGGGGATTTGAGCACCGCCTGCCGGAGCCGGTCCCAGCCCCGGTCCACATTGCGCTCCCGAAAAACCTGGTCCCAGCGGGCCAGCCGGGCGCCCTGGCCCCGCAACTCCCCGTAATACGGGGACAGGAGCAGGGAGACCAGGTCTTCCCGGCGCTCTCGGGCGGCGATGAATGTGAGCGGCAGGAGCGCGGCGTGAAAGAGGGGGGCATCCGCCAGGTTTGGCCCCTGGGAAAAGTTGTAGGCCCAGCCGGCGGCGGTTTCGGGCGGGCCCAGCAGTTCGGCCAGGACCCGCTGCAATTGGGGGACATAGGCAGCGATATCCGGGGCGGTGACCGCCAGGCGGTGGAGAGGCAGGCCGTCGCCCTGGGCCAGTTCCACCAGCCGGGCCGCCACCCACTCCACTTCCTGGCGCGAGTCGGGCAGACTCACCGCCTCCCGCACATTCTGATCGTCACCTCGTACCTGGAGATGGAGCACCCGGGTGCGGCGGCTGAGCTCCTGGAGCCAGAGCGCTTCCGTGGGCGCGGGGGTTTCCAGCCCCACCACCAGGACCCGGGGGGGCACCGTGAGCCTGCCTTCCTGGAGAGCGGCGGTGAGGTAGACCGGGAGCTCCCCGGGGCTCAGCCAGCCCTCCTGCCGCAGCAGGTCGGCAAAGATACTGGTCACCCGACGGCGCCAGGTTATGAGCGGCGAATCATCTTCCGAGGCCCCAACCGGTGGCAGAGAAACGGTAGGGCGGGCGCCCCCGCCCGCCAATGAGTGGCGGCAAAGAATATTGTGGGCCTCGTCTAAGGCCTGGACCCAGGCCAGCTCCGGGGTGGGACCGGACGGGGCCGGGGCGGCCTTGAGGGCCTGCCGCCACCGGGCCAGGCGCACCAGGGCCGGAGCCAGGGCAACCGGAGGCCACAGGGATTGAAACAGCTCGGACCACCAGGCGTGCAGGGTGAGGAGGGCTCCCGGCTCCCAGGCGGGGCGGCCGGCTTCCATCGCGGCCTGGCGTTGCCGGTGCCAGACCTGATGCGCCAGCCGCTGGTGTGGCACCACCACCAGGGTGCCGGAACCGGCCTGCTCCAGCAAAAAGTCCTGGAGGGCGGCGCTGGACGTGAAAAACCTGGTGGCGGTCAACCAATTGCTCCTGGGGGCGAGGGCCGGTTCCGGTCTTGCCCCTGGCCGGGGCGGTTACTGTGGGGGGAAAAGGCGAAAAGGCGAAAAGGCGAAAAGGATTCAGGCGGTTTTTCGTAGGGCGGGCACTGCCCGCCACCCATATCCGAAATTTTCATAGGCAATTTTTGGTGGCACAGGCGTCGCGCCTGTGCTTGGTGCAGGGTACACAGTGCGCCCCCTACATGGCTATCGCATCAGGCCGTTGCCTCCTGGCCGTGGGAGTTCAAAATCGCCCGCAATTCCTCCCCTTCCAGGACTTCTTTGTCCAGGAGGATTTTGGCGGCCTTCTCCAGGATGGGCCGCTCCTTGTCCAGGACGTCCCGGGCCCGCTGGTGGGCTTTGTTCAGCAGCGCCGCCACTTCCTGGTCGATATCCAGGGCCGTGGCCTCGCTGTAATCTTTGGCGCCGGGGGGCAACATGGTCTCCAGGAACAGGGGGCGCCGCTCCCGCTCAAAGGTGATGGGACCCAGGCGTTCACTCATGCCGTATTCCCGCACCATGGAGCGGGCGATGTCCGTGGCCCGGTAGAGATCATTCTGGGCCCCGGTGGAAATCTCGTTGAAGATCAACTCCTCCGCCACCCGGCCGCCCATCATCACGGCCATGCGGTCTTCCAGCTCGGTTTTGGTCATCAGGTACCGGTCTTCGGTGGGCAGCTGCATGGTATATCCCAGGGCGCCGATGCCCCGGGGAATGATGGAGACCCGGTGCACCTTATCGGTGGTGGGCAGGGCTTCGGCCACCAGGGCGTGCCCGGTCTCGTGATAGGCGACGATCTCCTTTTCCCGCGGGTTCATGAGCCGGTTGCGCTTTTCCAGGCCGGCCACGACGCGGTCGATGGCCGCCTCGAAGTCGTCCATTTCCACCGCGGTCTTGTTTTTGCGGGCCGCCAGCAAGGCCGCTTCGTTGACGATGTTGGCCAGATCCGAGCCCACCATGCCGGGAGTCCGGGCCGCCAGGGTCTTGATATTGAGGTCGGGAGCAATCTTGATGTTGCGGGTGTGAATCCGCAGAATGTCTTCCCGTCCCTTCAGCGAGGGCCGATCCACCAGAATGTGGCGGTCAAAGCGGCCGGGGCGGATCAGGGCCGGGTCCAGGATTTCCGGCCGGTTGGTGGCGGCCATGATGATCACCCCTTTGCGGGTGTCGAAGCCGTCCATTTCGGACAACAACTGGTTCAGGGTATTTTCCCGTTCTTCGGGGCCCCCCATGGGACTGAAGCCCCGGGCCTTACCGATGGCATCCAGTTCGTCAATGAAGATGATGCACGGGGCCTTTTCCTGGGCCGTGGCAAAGAGGTCCCGCACCCGGGCGGCGCCCACCCCCACGAACATTTCCACAAAATCGGAGCCGGACAGGCTCATGAACGGCACCCCGGCCTCGCCGGCCACGGCCCGGGCGAGCAGGGTCTTGCCGGTGCCCGGGGGCCCCACCAGCAAGACGCCCTTGGGAATGTTGCCCCCCAAGACCTGGAATTTGGCGGGATTCTTCAAGAATTCGATGATTTCCTTCAGCTCTTCTTCGGCTTCTTCCACCCCGGCCACATCCTGAAAGGTCACCTTGGTTTCGTCCTGGACATAGACCTTGGCCTTACTCTTGCCCACGGTCATGAGGCCGCCGGCGCCGGTGCCGATTTTCCGGAAGAAGTAGATCCAGATGCCGATGAGCAGCAGGAAGGGCAATATCCAGGAGAGCAGGGAGGTGACCCAGGTGTTTTCCTGGATGGCCCGATACTTGATGCCCTTGGTTTCTAGCAATTTCACCAGGTCCGGATCTGCCACCCTGACGGCGGAGAAGGTCGGCGCCTTTTTCTCGAACTGTTTGGCCAGGGTCTGGGGGAGGTCGGGTTTTTTCCGCTCCTTGGCCAGGTCCTCGATCCCCTTGGGCAGCAGTTCTCCCGTGATGGTGTCGGTGCTGATGGCCAGGTCATTGACGGCCTGGATATCCACCAGGTGGCGAAATTCACTGTAACTGATCTCCACCGACTGTTTCGGCATGCCGTAGTATTGGAACAGGAGCAGCAGCACGAGCAGGGCCAGTACGTACCAGATGGCGTACCGGGCCGTGGAGGCGGGTTTTTCGTCAGCCATGCTTACCTCATAAGGTTACGGTAGTCCTCTACGCTCATAATATAATGATTGAGGGGGGATACGCAACCATGCTCTCCCCGGGACTTGCGAATCATCATTGGGGTTCCTATGGTATAAAAATGGCCCTGATCTTTTAGTAGGGTGAATGGTCGGCCCTTCCCTAAAAATGATAACTGACTGAAATGAAAGCAAATTAAATAATCTTGCCCACTTAGGAGCAACGCATGGAAGACGCCTTCAAGCAGCTGGATATCGATAACCTCCCCTTGCCCAGGCTGGTGGCCGAACTCCGCCTGGCCGCCAACCGCTGTCAGTGTGAGGGCAGCCGGGAAGCCATTTTTACTGCCCGGGGGCGGGATAATGTCGTGCCTTGCCTGGCGTGTGAGCCGATTTATCAGGTGCTGGAACCGTTGGAGGCGGCGTTGAAAATTTTAAAAGAGGGAAAATAGGTTTGCCACAACGGCGGCAGGGGTGCATGGCTAACTGATAAATCTAAAGATGTTCTTTGAGAGCCTTGTCAATTTCCAGTCCTTCTAAAGGAATGAGGGTATTTATTTCAAAGGGGGCAACGAAAGAAGAGACTATGAATTGAAAAGATTCGGATAACCTCGCTGCCGGGGCATTTTTCTGAAATACTCCGCGGCCCGGCTGGTGGCCACCCGGCCCCGGGGGGTGCGCTTCAGGAAGCCGCACTGCATCAGGTAGGGTTCATAGACGTCTTCCAGGGTGTCCCGCTCCTCGCAGAGGGCCGCGGCCAGCGTGTCCAGGCCCACCGGCCCGCCGTCGTATTTTTCCAGGATGGTGAGGAGGATCTGGCGGTCCATGCGGTCGAACCCCAGCTGGTCGATGTCCAGCAGGGTGAGGGCGGCGTCGGCGATCTCCCGGTCGATGCGGCCGTCCCCCCGCACCTGGGCGTAATCCCGCACCCGCTTGAGCAGGCGGTTGGCGATGCGGGGCGTGCCCCGGGAGCGCCGGGCGATCTCCCAGGTCCCATCGGCGGTGATCTCCACCCCCAGCACCTGGGCGGCCCTATTCGTGATCTGGGTCAGTTCTTCCACCTGGTAAAAGTCCACCCGGAGCATCAGGCCGAAGCGGTCCCGGAGGGCCGGCGTGAGGAGGCCGGCCCTGGTGGTGGCCCCCACCAGGGTGAAATGAGGCAGCTCCAGCTTCAGGGAGCGGGCCCCGGGGCCCTGGCCGATGATGAGGTCCAACCGGAAGTCCTCCATGGCCGGATAGAGAATTTCCTCCACTACCGTGGGCAGGCGGTGGACTTCGTCGATGAACAGGACGTCCAGGGGTTGCAAATTGGTGAGGAGGGCCGCCAGGTCCCCGGCCCGCTCCACCACCGGCCCCGACGTGGTCTTGATGCCGCCGCCCATCTCGTGGGCGATGATGTAAGCCAGGGTGGTCTTGCCCAACCCCGGGGGGCCGTGCACCAGGATGTGGTCCACCGCCTCGCCCCGGCCCAGGGCCGCGGCCAGGGCGATCTCCAGGATGCGCCGCAACTCTTCCTGGCCCACGAACTCGGCCAGATTCCGGGGCCTTAAGCCCACCTCCAGCCCCAGGTCCTCCACCTGGAGCCGGGGATTGACGATGCGCTCTTCCTGGCTCATTGGAGCCTAATGTACCCCAGCCTCAGCAACTTTGCAAGCGTGACGGTCCGCCGCTCATCCAGAAAACCTTGGCCCGGCGGTCCAGGTTTGATAGACTTAGCCTCGGATCAGGTTTCGGGAATACTATTACGGACTCATTATTACATCAAATCGTTAAGCCCTTGTAGGGGCGCACCGGCGTGGGCGCCTTATAGGGCGGACACCTGGGTCCGCCCCCACAAAAGATCAAGTTGATAAATAACTTGACCAATATGTGAGGGCCTCCTTATTTTTTAAAATTATTTATGTAACACGATAATTGACATTCAGATTAACCATTATGGAAAATAAGAGAGAAAGGGCGCTGTATGGGGGAAGCAACAGAAAATAAAAAAACCGGAAGATTTGGGAGTATTCAGGTTCACATGGCAAATGAAAGGACCTTTCTTGCCTGGATCAGGACCAGTATTGGCATAATGGCGTTTGGTTTTGTGGTCGAGAAGTTTGCCCTATTTATAGATAAGATATCTTATTTCTTAGGAAAGGCGCAGATTCCTGAAGTTCCCCCTCATTCATCCTTGGGATATTCCTCAATTTTTGGCATAATCTTGGTGGCAATGGGTGCCTTGATGGGATTATTATCATTTGTAAGATATAAAAAAGTCGAAAGAGAAATCGATGAAGATACCTATCAACCTTCATTACTACTTGACATACTGGTGACCATGGGAATGCTGGCAATTGGGATCTTTCTGGTTATGTATATGATTCATAGTATTTAATCACCTGGATGACGTTATTTATGCAACCGGCGATCGCGGCCCAGGGGATTGACAAGGCCTTCCGCACGGGGCTTTGGGCCCCGGTCAAGGAGGTCTTGCGGCAGGTGGACCTGGAGGTGGCCCCCGGGGCCATCTTCGGCGTGTTGGGGCCCAACGGCGCCGGCAAGACCACCCTCATGTCGATTTTGGCCACCCTGCTGCGGCCGGATGCCGGCCAGGCGCGGGTCCTGGGGCTGGATGTGGTGCGTGACGCGGCCCGTCTCAAGGAGCGCATCAACCTGGCGGCCAGCGGCGCCCATTTCCTCTGGTGTCTGACGGTGGAGGACAACCTCAAGTTCTATGGACATCTTTACGGCCTGGGCGGGCGGGAGTTGGCGGCCAGGGTGGCGGAGCTCCTGGACGTATTCGGCCTCGTCGAGTACCGCCGGGTGACCTTCGAGCGCCTGTCCACCGGCCTCAAACAGCGTCTCAGCCTGGCCAAGGCCCTCATCAACGATCCGGAATTGCTCTTTCTGGACGAGCCCACTTCGGGTCTGGACCAGGAGATGGCGCACCATATTCGGGAGGAGATTCTCCGGCTCAACCGCGAGACCGGGGTCACCATTCTCCTGACCACCCATAACCTGCGGGAGGCCGAAATGCTGTGCACGGAGGTGGCCTTCCTGAAAGAGGGCCGGCTGGTGAGCGAAGGCCGCATCCCGGAGTTGCAGAAGCGCCTGGGCCTGGGCGACCATCTGAGTCTGATCTTCCGGGACTCTCCCGCGGCGCTGGATTACGGGCGCCTCCCCGGGGTGCTGACCCACCGGGTGGCGGGCTCCCGGGTGGACCTGGTGCTGGACCGGGTGGAGGAAAGGCTGCCGGCCATCCTGGCGGCCGTGCCCGGCGCCGAGGAGAACCTGGCGCGGGTACAGGTCAAACCCGTGGACCTGGAAGAAATCTACCGTGAGATTACGCACTAATCTCTATAAGATCTGGGCTTTCAGCGCCCGCAGCACCCTGGTGAACCGGCGCAACGTCTTCGCCGTGTTCGAGATGCTGTTCTGGCCCCTCATCGGCATCTTCTCCGTGGGCCTCTTAACCCGGTTCCTGCACCTGGAGGCGGAGACGGTGTCCTTTATCCTCATCGGCGCGGTGACCATGAACACCGTGCAGATCGCCCAACTGGACCTGTCTTACGCCCTGCTGTATTCCGTCTGGTCGAAGAGCCTGAAACACGAATTCATCGCCCCGGTGCGCCTCACCCATATCCTCATCGGTTCGGGCCTGGTGGGGCTGGTCCGGGGTTTTCTGGTCTTTGTGCTCATGGGATGCTTGAGCGTCTATCTCTTTGACATGGACCTCCGGCGTCCGGGCCTGGAGGGCTTGGTCTGCTTTCTGGCGGGGATGTTTTTGAACGCCGCCATCATCGGGGCCCTGGTCCTGGCTCTGGTGCTGCGTTTCGGCCAGCGGGCCGAAGTGGCGGCCTGGGCGTTTTCCTACCTCATGCTGCTGTTGTGCGGCCTCTACTATCCCATCAGCGTGCTGCCCAGATGGGCCCAGGTTCTGGCGCAATTTATTCCTCTGACCTATTTTCTCGATTATTTCCGCCACTTCTACGGCTTTCCGCCGGTCTCGCGCCACCCCCTGCTTTACGGCTTCTCCCAGAGTGTGGTATATCTTTTTCTGAGCTACGGCCTGGTGTCGCTGACGCTGCGCTCCGCCTACCAGCGAGGGACGCTGCTGCGGCTGTCGGATTGATAAAGGTCGGTAAGGGCGGACACGCAGGTCCGCCCCTACTGCATAGCCCAGATGGTCTCTCCTTTAACCGAAAACAGAAAACAGAAAACAGAAAACGGTATTTAACATGATCGGCGTCTTCGATTCAGGCTTCGGCGGGCTGGTGGTCTTGCGGGAGTTCCTCAAGGTCCTGCCGCAGTATGACTACCTGTACCTGGGAGATAATGCCCGGATACCCTACGGCACCCGGTCCGACCGGGTGGTGATCCGCTTTACCGAGCAGGCGGTGGATTATCTCTTCCGCCAGGGCTGCCGCCTCATCGTCCTGGCCTGCCACACCGCCTCGGCCCGGGCCCTGCGGCGCATCCAGCAAGTCTTTCTCCCGGCCCATTACCCCGACCACCGGGTCCTGGGGGTGCTGATCCCCACGGTGGAAGAGGCCGTGGCCCGAAGCCGCCGCAAACGCATCGGGGTCATCGCCACCGAGGGTACGGTGACCTCCCAGTCCTTCGAGCTGGAATTGAAGAAACTGGACCCGGAGGTGGAGGTCTTGCAGCAGGCCTGCCCGTTGTTGGTGCCCATCATCGAGTCCGGGGAGCAGGACTGGGAAGGCACCACCCTGATCCTGCGCCGCTATCTGGCGCCCTTCCAGGGCCAGGTGGACACCCTGATCCTGGGCTGCACCCATTACTCCATCTTGAAAGACCAGATCCGGGCCATCATGGGCAACGGCCACGACTTGATCTGCTCCGGCCAGGTCACCGCGGCCAAGCTGGTGGATTACCTGATGCGCCATCCCGAAATGGAAACCCGCCTGAGCCGGGGCCGCACCCGCCGTTACCTCACCACCGACCTCACCCCGCGCTTTGCCCAGTTGGCCAGTCTGTTCATGGGCCGCCCGCTGAGCTCCGAAGTGGTGGAGTTGTAAAAAGCAGGGGTCAGGGGTCAGGGGATAACCATGATGGCAGAGATAATTCGGTCATATCGGGATTTGAAGGCATGGCAAAAAGCTATGGAATTGGTGAAAGAGATTTATCGAGTAAGTCGCGAATTTCCTAAAGAAGAACTTTTCGGTTTAATGAGTCAAATTCGACGCGCCGCAGTTTCTATCCCCAGTAATATCGCGGCAGGACATGCAAAATTGTCCAGGAAGGAATATCAACATTACTTAGGGCATGCTCGTGGGTCATTAGCAGAAATTGAGACTCAAATCCTGATTGCAAGGGATCTTGATTATCTTAGCGAAATTGATATGAACCATATATTGGATATATCTGTCGAAGTTGGCAGGGTTTTGAATGGGTTGCTAAATTCGCTCATGAAAAAGCAGTGATGGGGAAATCGTGCCAATTAACCCCTAACCCCTGATCCCTGGCCCCTGACCCCTGACCTGGCCAGGACTACCGAGGTTTCCACCTGGCGGGGGGAGATGGTCCAGTAGGTGTTGAGCAGGCGATCCTTTTCCTCGGGAGCAACCAGCCTGAAGCCGTGTTTCTCATAGAAGCGGATGGCCCACCAGGCCGCGGCCCAGGTGCCCACCAGGACCGGGCCGGGGCTGACCCCGAGGAGCTGGGTCAACAGGCGGGCTCCCACGCCTTGACGTTGGGCCCCGGGGTCCACATAGGCGTGGCGGATGAGCGTGACGTCGCCCCGGTCCTGGCGCCCCATCACGCCCACCAGACTTCCTGCCGCCTCGTAAGCCCAGAAGTCCACCCCCGCGGCGATCTCGTCGCGCAGTTCCTCTTTCGGCATATAGGGCTCCTGCCAGCAGTCCGGAGGAATCACCCCTTTGTAGGCCAGGGCGGCCTGGTTGATGATCGTCAGGGCGCGGTCAAGTTCGTCAGGGGTTAAAGGACGGATCATAGGATTACGACGCCAGGGGCTGCTGGGGCTGTTCCGGATAATGACTGTCTTTGAGCCGGTGGCCGCATTTGGGGCAGAAGATGAAATCCGGGGTAACGGGTTGCTGGCAATAGGGGCAGGAGGATTCCGGGGTCGGTAAGGCGGCCGGCGGCGCCTCGGGACGCGGGGGCCGGGCCGGGTCGGGTTCCGGAGGATAGTTGAACGGGTTCTGATACTGCCGGGTCAGATCGGCGCTGGCCTCCCGCAACTTGGCGACATAGTATCCCAGCTTGCCGGCATACTCCGGCAGCTTTTCAGGACCGAAGAGGATAAAGGCCAGGACGGCGAGGACAATGAGTTCCTCGAAGGAGATCCCAAACACCTACGCCCCCGCAATCAGGCCTTGGTGATGCGCTGGCCGCAATGGGGACAAAAGGTCGCGTCCCCGGTGTATTCCTTCTGGCATTGGGGACAGGTGGCGGGTTGAGAGGTGGTGGTGGTGCTGGGCGGAATCTCAACCTTGGGGGCGGCACTGTCGGGATCGTCGTGAGCTTTCTTGAAGCTCCGGATGGCCTTGCCGATGCTGTCTCCCAGTTCCGGCAGCCGCCGGGGGCCGAAGAGCAGCAGGGCTATAACCAGGATAATGAGCAGGGTGCTGAGATTATAACCAAACATATTGTGCCTCAGCTTTTTAAGGTTTATTAATAATATACGGGAAAAAATGGTGCATCGCAAGTGCCTGGAAGGTAGGGGTCAGGGGTCAGGGGTCGGGAAGAATAGCTTGGAGGCGCATTCATGGCAAATGAAATACGATCTTATCGGGATTTAATAGTCTGGCAAAAGGCAATAGATTTGGTTAGTGAAATTTACCAATCAACCAAAAATTTTCCCAAAGAAGAAATATTCGGCCTGGTCAGCCAGATGCGTCGGGCCGCGGTGTTCATTCCCAGCAATATTGCGGAGGGGCATGCCAGATTGTCGAGAAAAGAATATCAATATTTCCTGGGAAATTCCCGTGGCTCCCTGGCGGAATTGGAAACCCAGATTATCGTTGCCAGGAATCTCGATTTCCTTAAAGAACCCGAGATGCAGCGGTTATTGGATCAAGCGGCCGAACTTGGCAGAATTTTAAATGGACTTTTGTCTTCCCTCAGGAAATAAAATAAACATAAAAGGATAGGGGAAGGACAGGGTGGAAGGGATGAAATAATAGTTGTTCCTGCCCCCTGACCCCTGACACCTGCTATGAGTCTGTTCACCCCGCCCCCGCCCTTAGCGGCCCGGATGCGGCCCCGAACCCTGGCCGAGTTTGTGGGCCAGGAGCATTTGGTGGGGTCCGGGCGCCTGTTGTGGCGGTCGCTGAAGGCCGGCCGGCTGTTTAGCTCCATGATCTTCTGGGGTCCGCCGGGGTCCGGGAAAACCACCCTGGCCCGGGTCATGGCCTCGACCCTGAACTGCCAGTTCGTCAGCCTCAGCGCGGTGATGTCCGGGGTGGCCGACCTGAGAAGAGTGGTGGAGGAGGCGAAGCGATACCAGAACCAGGGGCGCCGCACCGTGGTCCTCATCGACGAGATCCACCGGTTCAACAAGGCCCAGCAGGACGCCCTGTTGCCCCATGTGGAGGAAGGTGTGATCACCCTGGTCGGGGCCACCACCGAAAACCCTTACTTCGAGATCATCGGGCCGCTCCTCTCCCGGGCCAAGATCTTCATCTTCGAGCCCCTCAAGGCGGAGGAGGTCCGCACCATCCTGGCCCGGGCCCTGGGCGATCAGGCGCGGGGTTTGGGGGATCTTAAGACCGAAGTCACCGGGCAGGCCCTGGACCACCTGGCCGCCATGGCCGGCGGCGACGCCCGGCGGGCCCTGAACGCCCTGGAACTGGCGGTGCTCAGCACCGACCCCGGGGAGGATGGCGTCATCCGGGTGGATCTTGCCGCGGCCAAGGAATGCATGCCCCGCCGGGACCTCATCTATGACCGGCAGGGGGACGCCCACTACGACACCGTGAGCGCCTTCATCAAGAGCGTGCGGGGCTCCGACGTGGACGCCGCCCTCTACTGGCTGGCCCGGATGCTGAAAGCGGGGGAAGACCCGCGCTTCATCATGCGCCGCTTGCTCATCCTGGCTTCCGAGGATATCGGCCTGGCCGACCCCCAGGCCCTGGTGCAGGCGGCCGCGGCGTCCCAGGCCCTGGACTGGGTGGGCCTGCCGGAAGGCCAGTACCATCTGGCCCAGGCCACCATCTACCTGGCTCTGGCCCCCAAGAGCAACTCCACCCAGGCCTACTTCCGGGCCCAGGCGGCCCTGGAGGACAAAGGCGCCACCCGGGTGCCGACGCCCTTACAAGACGCCCACCGGGACAAAAAGGGCCTGGGGCACGGCCAGGAGTATCTCTATCCCCACGATTTTCCAGGCCATTGGGTGGATCAGGAGTATCTCCCGGCGGACCTTGCCGGGGCGAGCTTCTTTGAGCCGGGGACGGAAGGGGCGGAGCCGGACCTGGCGGCCCGCTGGCAGGCCTCGAAAAACCGGGCAAAAGACCCGGGTGCGCCGGGGGGCCAGTCCGGGGAGGACAGCTGATTTTTTTGAAGACAAACCCCAAAAAACTTAGTAAAATTATCAGTGCGGTAGCTGGGGGATAATGGACATTAGTGCCAGGAATGTTTATTTTGTAAGCAAACTGTCAATGGGGGAGCACCACTCTAGGGAAGGGGGTGCATGGACCATGACAAGGATATTGTTTGCCGACAGCGAACCGCACATCCGGCAATTGTGTCTGGAGGAATTGCAGGATGAGGGCTACGAGGTGCGGGTGACGGGAAGAGGCGAGGAAGTGGTTCGCCTGGTGGAGTCCTTTAAGCCCGATATGGTCATCATGGAAGTGCTCCTGCCGGATATGTCCGGGTTGGAAACCGGACGCCAGATCAAAGGGACCAACCGCAAGACCCGGGTGGTTCTTTATTCCCATCTTTCCCCTCCCCATGACCTTTCCAGTTGGGGCGCCGACGATTTTGTGGTAAAATCCCCTAATCTGGATCGTCTGAAAGCCGTCGTGCGCCGTTTACTGCCCTCCTAGGGACAAACCGCCGGAGGTAAGCATGGCGATCATGGAAATCAGCGTGGTCCCATTGGGGCTGGGGGATGCCAGTGTAGGGGATTTTGTCGCCGCAGTGGTCAGGTACCTCCAATCCGAAGGGATCCCCTATGAACTCACGGACATGGGCACCCTGATTCACGGGCACGCCGCCCGGTTATTGAAGGTGGCCCAGGTGTTACATGAACTCCCCTTTGACCAGGGGGTCAACCGGGTGGTGACGCATATCACCATCGACGATCGCCGGGACAAAGACGTGCATTTAGGTGATAAAGTAAAATCGGTAAAGGAACGCCTCAAGTAAAAGGATATGGCAACCCAGAAAAAGGATTATTACCAGGTCCTGGGGGTCCCCCGGGACGCTGGTGTCGACGACATCAAGAAGAAGTACCGGAAAGTAGCCCTCAAATATCATCCGGACCGCAATCCCGGAGACCAGAACGCCGAAGAGAAGTTCAAAGAGGCCGCCGAGGCCTACGAGGTCCTGCATGACCCGGAAAAGCGGCGGCTCTATGACACTTACGGCCACGAGGGGCTGTCCTCCACCGGGTTCACCGGCTTCCGGGATTTCTCCGACATTTTTAGCTCCTTCAGCGATATCTTCGGCGACGTCTTCGGCTTCGGGGGCTTCGGTGGGGGGTTCGGCGGGGCGGGGCCGCGGCCCCAGCCAGGCAATGACCTGCGCTACGATTTGACCCTGGATTTCCTGGACGCGGCCCTGGGCACCGAGGTGACCGTGGAGGTCCCCCGGGTGGTTAGCTGCCGCACCTGCGGCGGCAGCGGCGCCAAACCCGGGACCCGGCGGGTCCCCTGTCCCCAGTGCGGCGGCCGGGGGGTGGTATCCCGCAGCCACGGCATCTTTCAGATCACCACCACCTGTCCCCGCTGCCAGGGCATGAAGGAATTTATCGCCGAGGCCTGCCCCACCTGCAACGGGGAAGGCCGCCTCCGGGAAAAGAAGAAGCTCAAGGTGAAGATCCCCCCCGGCATGGACAGCGGCACCCACCTGGTCATGCCCGGCGAAGGCAACGGCGGCCTGCACGGCGGGCCCCCGGGGGATTTATACATCGTCATGAACGTCCGGCCCCACGAGTTTTTCCAGCGTGAGGGCTATGACCTGCACTTAAAGGTGCCCGTGTCTTTCGTCCAGGCGGCCCTGGGGACCCGGTTCACCATTCCCACCTTGCAGGGCACCCACGAACTGGTCATCCCACCGGGCACCCAGCCCGGAGAAGTGATCCGGCTCAAGGGCGATGGGGTGCCTTATCCCAAGGGCCAGCGCCGGGGAGACCTGTTGGTGGAGGTGAAGGTCATCATCCCCCGGACCTTGAATTCCCGGCAGCAACATCTGATGGCAGAACTGGCCAAAGAAGAGCCCGAACCCTACATCCAGCCCGAGGGAGCCCCGGACCACGATGAAGGGCTGCTGAAGAAGCTGTGGCACTCCTTCACCGACCGCAAGCACGAACAGAAGAAATAGTTCCGGGGGCGTCGCCCGAGGGCGGCGCCCGCCCGATTCCCACCCTCCCAGCGATGGGACTGCCTCGTTTGCCCCTGCACAAAAAAGGCAGGGCCATGCCTGACCCTGCCTCCGTACTGCTAAAATTATAGGTTTAATGTTGCTTTTTTCGCCAGCCCAACACAAGCAGCCCCAGCAGGCCGCTCCCCAACAGGACCAGGGTGCCGGGCAAGGGATTTTCGCTAAACTCAACGTCGGAACACACGGAGAGCTTGAAGGCAGAGACGGTGTTTAGCAAAGTTACTGCCGACACGTCTTGCTGGTCTACGGTTTCAACCAGCGTGGGAAACCCCGCCGAAACAGCTACCAGATCGGCAAAGGTAAGCGAACCGTCGGCATAACCCTTAGAATAAAACGAGACGGTGAATGTCTGGATAAAATGGTCATCCGCAAGAGCTACAGCCTCAGCTACCAGTTGCACGATATCGCTCACGACGCTATTTCCAGATTCCAGCAGTTGTACGTAACGGGTGCCGGGAGCCAGGAAGCCGATACCGGCGTTAGAACCCGTCAGGGTGGCCGTGGCGCTCCCGAACTCAGCCATTTGATTGATGGCAGGCGTATCCGCGATGCCGGTCAGCTGACTGACGTCCACAGACATCCCGTCTGGGCCCTCACATATCGTGATGTACCCGTGGGGAGCGGGGACTAACTCAAATGCCCATGCCGCGGACCCGGGGAGGCACAGCATGGCTGCAATCATGCCCACCAGCAACGGTTTTTTCATGTTCATCCTCCTCCCGGCAATCTCTCGGCGCGGCCGCGGCGTCAAGAAGATATCCCCTGGCGGCGATTTTTCCTGACCTTGCCCCCCGGATCGGGTACTATCAAAATCGAGGTGAGCACCGTCTCCCCAGGGAGGGGTGCTAATTTTTTATTTTTAAAGCATAAAGAGTTATAAATTATATTTTTTAATTAAAATTATAATATTAAATTATTTAATTAACTATTGTACAGCTGTTGAAGATTGATATGCAAGAATCATTCCATTTTATGTAATACTTAACCTACTGTTATTATATACGTTATTACCCATCATGAATAATAACTTCTGCATTGCTTTGTCCTTAATCAGAACATTGAATGGCGTATAATTTTCTTAACCATTTGAATTGACATAAAATTATGCCAAGTATTGAAAATGGACAACCGGCATCAATTTCTCAAGATTTCGAGAGGCGATTTGAGCCGTGATTATGCCGCATCTTCGGTTGATTCTCTCGAAAAATGGGTTTGGGGACCTCTTTACCCGGAGAAAATCCCCCCAAGTTCACCGGTAAGAATTTTCCAGAGGACACGCCGAGGTAACCTGAACCTCCCACCGGGAGTGGCGGGAAATTCTGGCTACCCGACTTTGGAGAGGAATTGATCTGGTTTAAAGGTGACCAGGGATACCAGGATCGGTTGGAACCAGTTGTTACCGGGGATCTGTCAAGGCCGGGCGGTGGCTTATCGAGACTTTGATCAAGCCTTCATTATTAAGGTAGTTTCATAGAATGTCCTGAAAAGTCCGGTGCAGCAGACGTGACCATCCTCCGGCCGGCTTTGCGCACCAACAGCTCCTGAGTCGATACCTATCCACATACCGGCGATCTACGCGGTATCCAAGGCGAAAAGATTTCCCCGATCTCAACGAGGAGACCGACGAGTTATTCCCCGCCCGTGAAGGCGCCGAGCTCCTTGGCGACCTTTGACTTGATCGGGCGCCGACTGTCCTTTTTCCGCTGGGCGGGAACCAGCACTTGCAGGCGCTTGCGCACCCCGTAAGCCGTCAGGTGTTCTTGCTCCAACAATTGCTTGATGGTTTTAACCCGGTCCAGATCGTCCATGGTATATTCCCGGCGGTTGGACTGGGAGCGGGCCGGTTTCAAAAAGATATCGAAGGATTTTTCCCAATAACGCAGCGTGGACTTGCGCACCCCGGTAAGATGGGAAATTTGATCGATGGTGAGTAATAAGTCGCGAGAAAAATTAATTTCTTCCATAACTTTCCTTTCTGGTCCTGGCCGGCACCCGGAATGGGGCTCGCCCAGTTCGTCTAGACTACAGCCCTGCTTGGGAAGGGCCTCCATCTTTTCCTGGATATGAGGATAACAAACCGGAGCAGGGCGAAAATCAGGAAAAACCCTAAATTTGTGGTTGAGAATTACTAATTTTTTGGTCAGGTACCTTAGCATGAGCTATGAAGGGGCATCCAGAGATCATGAATTTAGTTATCGCCAGACTTTGGATTGTTCTATTCATTTCGAAACCAACGCCCTGGGGAGATCCCTCGCCCAGGCGAATCCTTTCCCCAGAACCAGATAGATGAAGACGCGTTCAGCAACGTATTTTATAATACTATAGCATAGTTATAACGTAGGACCATCCGTCGATAGGATCAGTAAAACCGATGTGGCATGGTAATAGAGGTTTCACAACCAGGTATAATGGGGGAAATTGTCTGGCAATAAGCCCGAAACTGGATGAGGGATTCGGCTTGAATATTCAGGATAAATAATTATATCAATTCATATGCTTATTCGATGGCGTGTCAAGGGAAAATCCAAACGCCACCCGCTTGCGACCGCAGACTAATTCCTTATTGACATTCCCTCTCGCCGCGGGTAAAAATTTACCTTTAGCCCGGTCTGTACCGGGAAAGGCGAAGCTATGGCCATTGATCTGAACATCGTCATCGGCGGCGCCGCGGGCCAGGGCGTGCACGCCATTACGGCCCTCCTGGCCCGGATTTTGGTGCGGCAAGGCTGCCGGGTCCTGTTCGTCCAGGACTACCAGTCCCGCATCCGGGGCGGCCATCTCTTCAACCGCCTCCGCGTCTCCGATCAACCCCTGGTGTCCTCCCGGGAGGGCATCGACCTCCTGGTGGCCCTGAACCAGGAAACCATCCCTCTCCATCGCCACGAGCTGGCGCCGGACGGGATGATGGTCTACGATGCCTCCGCGGCCGGTGAGGCGCCTGCGGGCGTAAACGCCCTGGCGCTCAAGGCCGGCGACCTGCTGCCCGAGAAAAAGGCCGCGGAAGTGGCCATCAATGCCGGGGCCTCCGGCGCGCTCCTGGGCTTGCTCAAGGTTCCTCTGGAGCCGCTGATGGAGCTTCTGTTGGAGGCCTTCGCCGCCAAGGGGACCGAGGTGGTGGGGTGGAACCACAAGGCCGCGGCCGCGGGTTACCGGCAGGGCGCGGCCGTAAGCAACCACCATTCCCTGGCGGGGATCGCGGCGCCGCCCCAGCCCCGGCTCCTGATCAGCGGTCATGAAGCCGTGGCCCTGGGGGCGCTGGCCGCGGGTTTACAGTTTATCAGCGGCTATCCCATGACTCCCTGGAGCAGCGTCTTGAACGCGGTGGGCCAACGGGCCGAAGCCTGGGGGGTGGTGGTGGAACAGGCGGAAGACGAGATCGCCGCCATCAATATGGCCATCGGCGCCTCCTACGCCGGGGTCCGGGCCATGACCGGCAGCTCCGGGGGCGGCTTTAGCCTGATGGTGGAGGCCCTGGGTCTGGCTGGCTGTTCGGAGACGCCGCTGGTCATCGTGGAAGCCCAGCGCCCCGGTCCCAGCACCGGCCTGCCCACCCGCACGGAACAGGGCGACCTCGGTTTCATCCTGTCCGCCGGACAGGGGGACTTCCCCCGGGCGGTGCTGGCCCCCGGCACGCCGGCCCAAGGATTCGCCCTCACAGCCAGGGCCTTCAACCTGGCCGATCGCTATCAATTGCCGGTGTTCGTCCTCACCGATCAATACTTTGCCGATACCACCGTTACCCAGGAGCCGGAGGATTTTCCCGGGACAGTCCGGATCGAGCGGTGCCTGGCCGCCGGTCCCGCCGACGGCCCCTATGACCGCTATGCCCTGACCGCCGACGGCGTCTCGCCCCGGCGGCTACCCGGGTTCGGGCCGGTGGTGGTGGCCGATTCCGATGAGCACACGCCGGACGGCCATCTCACCGAGGATCTGACAGTGCGGATCAAGATGCACGACAAGCGCCTGCGCAAGCTCCAGGGGCTGGTGCAGGAATTGGGCGGCATCACCACTGCCGGACCCGCGGACGCCCCCCTGACCCTGGCCTGCTGGGGCTCCAGCCTGGGGCCGGTCAAAGAGGCGGTGGCCCGCCTCAACGCCGCGCAGACTCCGGCCCGGATGGTGCATCTGAGTGACCTGTGGCCCTTCCCGGCCGCGGCCGTCCGCGCCGCCCTGGGAAAGCCCCAAAAACTGGTGATGGTGGAGATGAACGCCACCGGCCAGGCCAACCGGTTGCTGCGCCAGGAGACGGGCCTGGCCGCGGATCACCTGGTGCTCAAGTACGACGGGGCGCCATTGACCCCGGAGTATATCCTCCGGGGGCTGGCCGGGCAGGCCTGAGGAGATCGCCATGCTGCCGCTGGAATTATATGCGGGCATCGAGCCGGCCTGGTGTCCGGGCTGCGGCAACTTCGGCATGCTCAAGGCCTTCAAGCAGGCCCTGGCGGAGCTGGAGATCCGGCCGGAGGAGCTCGTGGTGGTCTCGGGGATCGGCCAGTCGGGGAAATTTCCCCACTACCTCACGTGCAACACCTTGAACGGCATTCACGGCCGCACCCTGCCGGTGGCCACGGGGGTGCGCCTGGCCAATCATACCTTGAAAGTCGTGGCCGCGGCCGGGGACGGGGACTGCTACGGCGAAGGCGGCAACCACCTGCTGGCCGCCCTGCGGCGCAACCCCGATATCACCCTGGTGGTGCACAACAACCAGGTCTACGGTCTGACCAAGGGCCAGGCCTCGCCCACCTCCGATCAGGGCTATAAGACCCTGCTGCAGCCCCACGGGGTGGCCTATCCGCCGCTGCACGCCCTGGCCATCGCGGTGGCCCAGGACTGTTCCTGGGTGGGCCGGGGGTTCGCCGGGAGAGGCGAGCACCTCACCGGCCTGTACAAACAGGCCCTGACCCATAAGGGCTTCGCCTTGCTGGAAGTATTGCAGCCGTGCGTGACTTTCAATAAGATCAATACGTACCAGTGGTACGAACAGCGGGTCTATGACGTGGAACAAGAACCGGACTACGATCCGGAAAACGAGCTCTGGGCTTACCAAAAGGCCAAGGAATGGGGGGCGCGCATCCCCCTCGGGGTGATTTACCGCCATCCCCGGCCCATCTTGGAGGAGCTGTATCCGGCGCTCGCCGCCGGGCCTTTGGTACGACAACCACCGGAACGCGCCGTGAAGGAACTTTTATCTGACTTTGTCTAAGAAGTGTCTTGGCGGAGGTTAATGCTGGATTTTTCGGAGGCGCCCTTACGAGAGCTTCTGGCCGACTTCATCTAAAGAGGACATGACTATGGTAGCAGACAAAGAAATCCGGTCCTGGGATATCCTGAGGGAGCCCAATCGCATTTTGTTGGAGGAAGACTACGGCTCCAAGATGGAGCTCCTGATCTACACGCTCACCTGGGCCGTGGAGCTCGGGCTCTGCTTTGCCTTGGCCATCTCCTATCTCCGGGGTTAACCGGTACGGGGCGGCTCCCGACGGCGGGGCCGGGGTCGACAAGCGGCGGTCCCTGGCGGGCCGGCCGGGGCTCCACGGAGCGGATTTCCCTGAAGGAGGCCGGTTCATAGCCGCGGGCCTGGGGCTGGGGCCGCGGTATCAAAGCCGCGCGAGGGAAGGGTACAGGTGGCGGTGTTTTTTTGATGGCTAAGCATTTGTGAAAATATTCATAAATCTTACGCTAATAATCATTGAAAAATGACGCCATCTGTGTTATAGTACAAACTGAGGAGAAAATTCGGCATCCCTATCTCTTGTCGGCATTTTCTACCAAGAGGGAAGCCAGAGCATAGTGTTTAGCGCGTGACAGGAACCCACCACTCCTGGGGGTTACCACAGGCATTGCGTCAGGAAGTTCGCAGAGCCGAGGTACCTTTTGCGGCGAAGGCTCAGGGAGGTGTGGTGAGACCATGATTAACGAACTGTTAGCTCCAGGCGGCAGCCTGGAAATGGTGGAGGGTGTTTTTCAGAGCGGCGCCGATGCCGTGTATGTCGGCGCCAAAGGTTTCAGTCGCCGGAAGTGTGCCTGGGAACTGGAAGACAGCCAGATTGGCGAAGCGGTGCGCATCGCCGCCAACTACCGGGGAAAAGTCAGGGTAGCCCTGAACGCGGAAATTCCGCCGGAAAAAATCCCCCTGGTGGTGCAGAAGGTTGAGAAGTACGCCCACTTCGGCGTCGAAGGGGTGATCGTCAAAACCCCGGCGGTGATGCAGGAGGTCCAGCAGCGCTTCCCTGAGCTGGTCATCCACGCCAGTGTGGGCTGCAACATCCAGACCCGGGAAGACATGGTCCGGTTTAAATCTTACGGCGCCACCCAGTTGGTGGCGTCCACCGAAATCGACACGGTGGCCAAGCTGACCCGGTTCAAACGGGAAGCCGATGAGTTGGGGGTCTTCACCGAGATCCTGATCCACGGCAACCGTTGCATCGGCGGCGTCGGCAACTGCATGTTCCACGAACTCATCGCCGACTCTTACATCCGCAAGGTCTATCGGGATGAAGAGGGCAACGAGATCGTGGAATACGAAGGGTGGCCCGACCGGAGCGGCAGCTGTTTTCGGTTGTGCCTCCTCACCGACGAGCAGCGGCGCCAAGTCCTCAGCAAGCGGGGGGCGTCGCCGGACAGAATTGAGGCCATCAACGCGCGGGTGCGGCAGCATCCTAACGTAGCTTTTGCCATCCTGGGGGATGAGTTGAAGGCTTACCTGGACTTGGGGCTGGCCACGGTGAAGGTCCAGGGCCGCGAGTACGCGGTGGCCATGATTTCCCGCATGATTGGCTGTTACCGCCAGCTCATCGATGCGCACCAACGGGGTGAAGACATCAACGGGCCTTTTTATCAGCGGATTCAGGATACCCTGGCGACCCTGGTGGCGGAGCGGGATCAAGCCCGGCTGGAAAAGACCAAGGAACTCCATCGGCACATCGTTGGCTTGTAATTGTTGTCATTTTTGTCATAAAACCCGTAAAATTTTCCTTTTTGTGATGCCAAGCCTGCCCTATAATAAGGGCAGGCTTTTTTTAGGCCCCGGGCGTTTGGACAGAAGACCGGTCTCCCTGCCTCATCTCGAGAGGCTGAGGTTGGCCCTGGTTCTTTAGGCTTTAAAGACATAGGCTGGTTGGCTCAGGAAGCCGGAGCCGGCAGGGATGCCCCCAGACCGCCGCCGTTACCTTATGCTTAAGTAGAAGGCGATGACCTGCCGTGAAGCTCCCTGACGATCGCCCCGGATGGGCCCTGACTTATGGCTTCGGCCTGCTGCTCAGCGTCCTGGTTCTTACCGGCAGTTTCTACAACCTGGCCAATTATCCCCCCATCTGGTGGGATGAAGGCATCTTTTCCGAAACGGCCGCCAATCTGGTGCAGCACGGCCGTTACGCCTTTACGATCCAAAGCCCCAATCAGCTCAACGACCTCGACTTTCGGATCAGCGTGGGACCGGCGATGATTTTGCCGGTGGCCCTGGCTTACAAGCTGCTGGGGGTTAGCCTGGCCTCCGGCCGACTGGTGGCCGGCGGCTATCTGGTGCTCGCCTTTTTGGCCCTGTTTCTGGCAGCCCGACGCCTCTGGGACACCCGCACGGCGCTGCTGGCCGTGGCTCTGGCCTTCCTGGGAACCGATGTCTTCTACTGGGGTCGCTCGGTCTTAGGGGATATCCCGGCCCTGGCGCTTTTCCTCTGCGGCACCTATGGCCTCATCCGCGGCCTTGAGTCCCGGACCCTCTGGCCCCTGGTGCTGGGTGGGATATTCTTGGGACTGGCTTTCGACGCCAAGGAATTCTATGGCCTGGCCTTCCTGCCGCCGCTGGCGATCCTGGCCCGCCAGCACTGGGGCGATAAACGGCGTCTGGCCCTCAGCCTCCTGGCCTTCGGCGCCGGCGTAGCCTTACCGCTCTTGGCCTATGTGCTGCTCAAGGCTGTGATCCTCGGCAGCCTGGTACAGGCCGTGCTCCATTTCCTGCAACAGAAAAAACTCCTGTGCCATGAGTTTTTCACGCCCCTTACCATCGGCCGCCTCTACCCGGAGAGTGTCATGTTACTGGTGCAGGACCCCCTGTTTTGGCTGGGATGCCTGGGGGCCGGCTGGGTCTGGAAGAAAGAGACTCCCTCCCCCGCCACGAGCTTGTGGATCTGGAGCTTCCTGGTCTGGAGCCTGGTTTACCTGACCGCGGTCTACTGGCATCGCTTCGCCCTGCCGGGGTTATTCCTGGCCTGCCCGCTGGCGGCCTATTTCCTCCGGCAGGGGGCGGCCCGGCTGAGCGCCAGGGCGTTCACCCGGCCTCCCCGCTGGCTGGCGCCCGGGATCATTGCAGCCTTTCTGATGCTGTTCTACTCCATGTCCGGTCTCGATTACTTCCAGCAGATTCTTATCTGCAAGGGCTCGTCCCCTTCGCACTTGGTCCAGTATCTCCGCAGCCATATACCCGCCCGCTGCCTCATTGAAACTCCGGAATACGAGCTGGTCTTCCTGGACGACGAGCACCGCATCCATCTCATGCCGTCCTATTACTTCGTAGAATCCACGCCGGATCGGGTAGTGCTCCTCAACCCCCGGGGAACCCCCTACCGATTCAACCGGGTGGGGGCCGATATCCTGATCCTGGGCAGTTTCGGCAAGAGCGTCTTTAAACAGATCTATCCCCCGGCCCTCATCAGCCGGAATTGGCGCCGCATCGCCCAGGTTGATTATTATGATATTTACCTATCTCGAAAATCAGAGAAAAGGATGGTACAATTAATCAACCAAACTCTGGCTGCTCACCGCAAACATAACCTGATCAGACCTGTCACGAAAAATAATGCCTCGGGAACGCCGGTTGAGACGTACTATCATTGATTTTCGCCGCCATTATCAGCAATTGCGTTCCGGGGACGTGATTATCGGGGTGCTCGCCCTGCGGCCGGGCGAAGAGGTCAAAGCCCTGGACCTGGCAGAGCGCGGCGTCGCCTTCTTCCCGCCGGTTTTGTGCCAACTCCTGAGCCGCTCCAAGGTGGCCCAGGCCGAAGTCCTGGGGGTCTACATGGTCCCCGGCAGTTTCGCGGCTTATGCCCTGGCGGATCTGGCCGGGCGCCTCCCCGAATTTCGGCCCGGAGAGGCGGTGGTCGCCAAAAGGGACCGGGCCCACCTCGGTCTGGGGGTCAGCCTCTGGCCCTCCCTGGAAGCCCTTTACAGCCTGGCGGGCCTCCAGGGGCTCACCTACCCCCTGGTGGTGCAGCCTTTCCTGGCCGGGGCCCGGGACCTGCGAGTCGTGGTCGTGGGCGACCACCTCGAAGCCTATGAACGGGTCAACCCCCACAGCTTTCGCAAGAATCTCTTTCAAGGGGGTTCATCCGAACCCGCCAACCCCACCGGGGAACTGGAGGATTTTTGCCGGGAGATCATGGCCCGGGGCAACTTCCCCTACGCCATCCTGGACCTGCTCCTTGATCCCGAGGGGCGACCTTACCTTGCCGAAATCAGCCTGAAGGGAGGACTGACCGGGGCGCGCCTCTCCCAGGCTGAATTCCATCGACGCGTTGCCGCCCTGGAAGAGGACTTCTACCGACAATGGGAAAACTCATCGAAGACGCCACCTTAAGGGATCGTATCCACGTTTTTGTTGATCGGGCCAACGCCGGCCAGCTTCTGGCCCGCCACCTCACCGGCTATGGCCAGGAGGTCCACCTCTATGCCATTCCCGCCGGGGGGGTGCCGGTGGCCGCGGAAATCGCCCGCGTCCTGGCGATTCCCCTGGACCTCATCATTGTCCGCAAGATTCAGCTCCCATGGACCACGGAAGCAGGGTTCGGCGCCCTCGACCCCGCCGGCCAGGCCGTCCTCAACGAAGACATGCTGCGCCGCATGCCGCTTTCGCCCGAGGATATCGAGGCCCAGGTGCGTAAGACGACCACCGTCATGCGGCAGCGGGAAGCCCGCCTCCGGGGCGGCAAGCCCTATGCCCGCCTGGACGGCCAGGTGGCCATGATGGTGGATGACGGCCTGGCGTCGGGCTATACCATGCGGGCGGCCCTCCGGTTCCTCAAGGCCCAGGGGGCCGGCCGGCTCATCATTGCGGTGCCCACCGGTTCGGAACGCACCGTCTGGGAGCTGCTCCCCGAGGTGGACGAGCTTTACTGCCTGAACGTCCGGGGCGGCTTCTCCTTTGCGGTGGCCGATGCTTACGAGAACTGGTATGATCTGACGGAGAAAGAGGTTTTAGAAATCTTGGGCACGTTGGACCTCTTGCACCCATCCACGGGTTGAGGACTTGCCCCGGCAGATCTTTGCGTGAATAGAAAAGAAAAGTCCAACTGGTTCGAAGACCACCCAAAGAAGACCCTGGTAATTTTTCTGGCGTTGGTTATTCTGGCGCTGGGGTATGGCGCCGAAAAATTTTTGCAATATAAACATCATGGAGCAGGGTTCAATTATACCCTGCCCAACCGGGCCGTTGCCTTGCGGGAATGGCGGCCCGGCATGATCAACTGGGAGTTGCCGGGAAAATCCGCAAGGACTTCCGACAGCCTCACCCTGAAGCCCTATCTTTTGCGGATAGACCGGAATGGATTCATCATTCCGTCGAAAAAATACGACCATCCCGATATCACCCTGGCCTTTTTGGGGGCTTCCACGACGGAGTGCCGCTATGTAGAGGAAGGACATCGCTTTCCTTATCTGGCCGGGGCATTGCTGGAAAAGAACCTGGGAATTCAAATCAATTCCTACAATGCCGCCCGGAGTGGGAACCATTCCTTGCATTCCCTGATCGTCTTTCTGGCCAAGGTGCTGCCTTTACGGCCTGATATCGTGATCATGATGCATAATGCTAATGATTTGGCCATCCTGCTTCATGACAAGACGTACTGGAACAACAAATCGTCCCGGCCGATGATCGTTGACATGAATAAAGAGATCGCCTCCAATTTTATCAGGTATTATAGGGATAAGTGGATTCCTCATCTGGCTGAGGCTATGCGGGATTTTGACCGCCGTGTGCGGCTCTGGTTGAAATCCGGGAAAACACCAGGACTCCAGCCCGGAGAAGATGAATTTGCCCAGTATCGGGGGAAAAAAGTAGTCGTTGACGAATCCAAACTCTTGCCTCCCTTTACCAAGAATTTGCAAACTTTTATTTCTATCTGTAAGAGCCAAGGGATTACCCCGGTTTTAATGACCATGGCCAACCGGCTGAAAGATAACCCCGACCGGGCGGTGATCGCCGAGTTTAAGGGCCGGGATATAGGATACCGGGAGTTTAAGGCAGCGTTCGACCGGTTTAATGAAGTAATCCGGCAAACGGGCAGGGAAAATCACATCATGGTTATCGACTTGGCCAAAAAAATTCCCCCGGAGAAAGAATATCTCTATGATATCATTCATCTTAATGACAACGGCTCCGTCAAGGCGGCGGAAATAATCAGCCGGCAACTGGAACCGCTGGTGAGGCAGAAGTTGCAACAACAGGGTTCAGTTCATTAACCATGGACCGATTTTCTTGTATCCCTTCGCCCCCAAAGTCTTAAAACGGGTGGGCGCGTCCATCCCCCGGGACCAATTGGCCTTTGACATCGACGGGGTGGTGGCCGATATCATGACCACCTTCCTGGACTTGGTCCGGGAGCGCTACAACCAGGGGCATCATCTCCGCTACGAACACATCACCACCTTCTGCCTCGAAGACTGCCTGGACCTGCCGTCCTGGATCATTGCCGAAGTCATCCGGGAACTCATCGATCGCCCCCATGAGCTGCCGGTGGAGCCCTTCCCCCACGCCGTGCCGGTCCTCACCCGCCTGGCCCGGGAAACACCGCTGCTGTTCGTGACCGCCCGGGACCGGCGGACGCCCATCGAACGCTGGCTGCACCGCAACCTGGCCCCGGTGCCGCCTTCGGCCATTCGGGTCCTGGCCACCGGCGACCCCGACACCAAGATCCATTGCCTTAAGGACCACGGTATCCAATACTTCGTCGAAGACCGCCTGGAAACCTGCCTGCAACTGGCCGACCACGGCATCACCCCCATCGTGTTCGCCCAACCCTGGAACCGCCAGCCCCACCCGTTTCTGGAAGTGGCCGACTGGCCCGCCCTGGCTGGCCTCCTCTTCGAGGAGAGTGGGGGAGGGGGCTAAGGGCGCTCGCAAAGCCGCAGAGGCGCGAGGCAAAGGACTCAAAAGGCCGGTTCCCCTTCTGGGAACCGGCCTTTTTTCTTTGCGCCTTAGCGTCTTTGCGTGACTCTCTTACCCTCCCCGCGCTTCCTTTTTCCCCCACATTTAGATACAATACCCCCATGACGCAGCGGGAAGCAGCATTAGCGGGTCGGATTACGCCGGACATGAAACAGGCCGCGGCCAGAGAAGGTCTGGCTCCGGAGGTCATCCGCCAGGGTTTGGCCCAGGGCACCCTCGTGGTGCCGGCCAACCAGGAGCACCGGGGTCTGAAGCCCATAGCCATCGGCGCCGGGGTGCGGGTCAAGATCAACGCCAATATCGGCACCTCGCCCCACGACATCAGTCTGGAAAAGGAGCGGGCCAAGCTGGCCGCGGCGCTGGAGTACGGCGCCGATGCGGTCATGGATCTGTCCACCGGGGGCAATCTGGATGAGATCCGCGCCGCCCTGTTGAGCCGCTGCCCCGCCCCTTTCGGCACCGTGCCCATCTACCAGGTGATGACCGAAGCCAAAAGCCTGGATGACGTCAAGGCCGACGACCTCCTGGACATGGTGCACCACCACGCCAGGCAGGGGGTGGACTTCGTCACGGTGCACTGCGGCGTCACCCGCGCCGCGCTGCCCTTGCTCGCCAAACGGGTCACCGGCGTGGTCTCGCGGGGCGGGGCCTTTCTCGCCGCCTGGATGCGCCGCTACCAGCGGGAAAATCCTCTGTACGAACACTATGATAAGCTGCTGGCCATCGCCAAAGACTACGACGTCACCCTCTCTTTAGGGGACGGCCTGCGCCCGGGATGTTTGGCCGACGCCACCGACAAGGCCCAGATCCACGAACTGAAGATCCTGGGCGAGCTCACCAAGCGGGCCTGGGCGAAAGGCGTCCAGGTCATGGTGGAAGGCCCGGGGCACCTGCCGCTGCACGCCATTCAGAAGAATGTCCGCCTCCAGCAAAAATATTGCGCCAACGCCCCTTTCTACGTCCTGGGGCCCTTGGTCACCGACGTGGCCTCGGGCTACGACCACATCGCCGGGGCCATCGGCGGGGCCCTGGCCGCC
>JBAVUP010000153.1:0-16745 GCA_049696835.1 Desulfobaccales bacterium | reverse complement strand
CGCATCCTTCAAGTTGGTCATGGAGCCGACCAAACCAACCCCGATCAAGGCCACCAGCAAAGCATATTCCACCGCGCTGGCCCCAGAATCATCTTTGAAAAAATGTTTGATGCGTTCCATAGTTCCTTCTCCTTCTTCTTGAATTTTGGATCGCCATGTGGTTTTGGTTTGAATGGTTAATAATCATCCTGCCATGATCATTTCCAGGATCTTTGACTCATCAACCTCCTGGGCTGGATCTTATTGCATCAATTTGGGGGGCGCCAAGGCGCCATATGTGCCACCACCACCCGGGAGAGCACTTTGCATTATCGTCAGGCTGATTACGGTTCCCGTAACTCCTTTGGGGTTCCCGGTGTCTTGAACGGAAGTAATCCGGAAAGGCACGAACGCCACAATGGGTTCATTCTGGTTGAAACTGTTTGTATTCACCACCGGCAGCAGGGTGTCCAGATATCCACCGGGTTGTTGGTTCAGTTTAGCACTTAAGTCCTGCAGGCAGGAGGTGTCCTGGCTATTTTGCAGGTTGATGATGTCGCCCACCTGCAGCGGCGGACAGGCAGCGTTGTTAATATAGTTACTAAACGTGCTGGCTGAAGCCTTATCGGGCGGATCGGCGAACCAACCGCCGTTATCATAGGGATCGGGGGTAAAGTTGATGAAGAGTACCGTGCCGGGAGTAGTATAGGCTTTGTTGATGGCAATGGGGAGGGTTCCCTGACCGACGGCACCGGCAAAGTCCATGACGGCCATGGCGCTGGCACTCATATCGCGGTAATACTGTCCGATAATTTTAGCGAAAATCATTGCCACGTTGGCCCTGTGGGTAGTCACCCTGACGCCGTTGGCATTCGCGCTATTCCCGGGGTTAAACTGTTTAGTGGTATAATTCCATTGCCCCACCTCCACTGTCACTTCGCTGGTCGCCAGGTTGGTGTCGCCCACCTTATTTTCCGTCGCAGTATTGAGGGCCCAGGTTTGGGCTGTGGTACAATTGGGTGTGCGACTGCCGGAGGTTGCTGGGAGAATGCTTGGCCAGAGCCCCCGGGCTCCGGCCAGAGCCCCCGCCTCGGCCGCTTTGGTCAAGTCACGTTTCACGGACACCACGTGGGCGATGTCCAGGGCCAGGGCCGCACAACCCAATAATACCACCAGGCCGAGGGCCGTAATGACCGCCACCACGCCCGAGTCGTTTCTAAAAAAATCGTTTTGGGCCATCTTCATAAGACTCCTGACTATAGTTAGGATGGCGCCATTCCTTTTAAAGATAGAAGATCGCGAAGGTCGCAAGACCCAATCCACCAAGACCAAAACTTGAACACGAGGCCAGAGATATCCTATTGGCCGTTTTCGCGCTCATCATACCTGGCAGGGCCCTCCGCATACAAACGTATAGGCAGAAGCCATCGAGGAGGAATACTGTTACCGAAATTAATTATTATATTTTTCTTTTTTTAATATATTTTACTGTAATATATTATCATGGGAAGTACTGATTTTTGGTAAAGGAATATACTGATTTTTGCCTAAGCCATAACCTATATAGCCCTTTCGGGATATCAGAGCACGATGTAGAGAAAAGGATTTGAAAAGGAAGTGGCAGACCCATGAGTTTTGGGGGAACTTGAAAATCTCGGAGTCTGGTGGGAGCTGATCAATCTTTTTTGCAGAGAGAGCTAATTAAACCGAAATTATGCGGCAGCCTTGGCCACCGCAGCCAGAAAATGTTTTTGGGGACCTGATATCCCGGGTTTAACCCGAGAAGGTTCCTCCTTTTGTAGCCAATTGGCTCGTGGGAGGCATGATAGCACAAATTTAAATGCAAAAGGAATTTTGCCAAGACGTTGAAAGGTGGTATTCAAAAGTAGCGATTACTTGCCAAACCAGGCAATTATCCCCAAAACTGGAAAATTTGTAGATATCGTCTGGGTAGGTTGAATTCTTGGCCGCTTGAAAAGACTAAAAAAAGAGCAGAATTTTATAATTCAAATTAAGCATGGGGACTGGAAACGCTTCAAGCCTTCCTAGTTGCCTTCCTTGAGAGAGCAACTGGGGTTTGGTAGTTTTTATCATGATCGGGGAATGACCGTGTGATCCGGCTTTTAATGCCTGTTGGGAACCGTGTGAAGGCATCGAGGCTCTGGAAGCCGCTGGACTTCAGTGCCGGCCCCCCCGGCCGTGGTCACCGCGCCCTTCGAAAGGTCTGGTCGGCCCCCGATGCTCAAAGCCCTTGTGTTCTTGCCGTTCCTCATGTCTTTGAGGATGGGGATAATAATAGTAGCCATATGGATTAGAGTAATACGGATAGTAATAATAGGGCGAGGGGTATTGGTAGCCATAATAATTTTCATAAGGATAGTAAGCCCCATAATCTGCATAGGGCGTGCAGGCGACTAAAGCAAGCAAAATGCACATCGGGAGTAGCTGGCGGGGCCGCATAATGTTCACCTGACATCTCTTCCCAATCCCCCGGGGTGTTCCGCCACAGGGATCCGGTTTATCCTCGCTTCATTGCCTTTCCAACTCATCTGAGAGTCAGCGATTTTATAAGAGTATATGATCTTAATTTTTAAGTTAAGATCCTCTTGACAATTTTCAAGAGGGCTATCTGCCGGGAAGGTTTGTCAGCGGTTCAGAGTGCACCCGACAGGCCGGAGGGGTTGTGGGCGCGGTGGGGCAACATATCGTGAGCTTTCTCGAGCGGAAGGGGTTGCCTTGGGTAAGGGCGCGACTTAGATTTAGATTACGGGACGGGAGGTATGTATCCTCACGAGAGAAAGACAACCCAGTCTGGCGGCTGATTTTACCGGCAATCCTCGTGAAGCCGGGGCTTTTCTTACAGAACCGGTTTATCCACGGCTTGACATAAGGAGAATTAAACATGAAAAGCAACGACTTCTGGCTCATGGCCTTGGTGCTGCTGATGGCGGCTATGCTCCTGACACCAAGTAATCGTCAGGCCCAAGCGGAACCCGCGGGCAGCCACTACAAGCTGGAATGGGAAAAGCTGGTAAAGGAGCTAAACCTGACCCCTGAGAAGGCCGCGGAATTTCAGGCGGTAGGGGCCAAATACTCGCAAACCCGAAAGGACCTCATTGAGAAATTGCAGAAAAATGAAACTGACCTGGAAAAAGCCGTCGCCGGCCCAAAGCCGGATGAGGTCAAAATCAAAGAGTTGGTGCCGGTGATTATCGCCGACCATAACCAGCTCTTCGAATCTTTCAAAGCGCAGCGTCAAGAAGAGATGACCCTGCTGACTCCTTTGCAGCAGGCCAAGTATCTCCTAGCATTAAAGAAGTGGCACGAAGAAAACCGTGGAACTGCGAAAGCTGCCAAATAAACCAGGGTAAATTCACACCCAGCTGCGACATGATATAGGTGTTCGTGCCATCCCTATTGGGACCTCCTAACCACTATAGGTTGTGCTACTATGGAAAGAGTGGCGGTCCAAAACCGATATAACCAATCGCTCCAATAATCTTGGTGGTTTTAGGGCCTTCGGTGCAGTTCATTGCATCCGTGTCCTACTCGCATTAACTTAGGAATGAATGAATAGAAGGCCCATCAGAGGAGGATTCCATCCATGCAGTTGACCAATTTGAGCGGCAAGGTGGCGGTGGTGACCGGGGCGGGGCCTCGAGCGGGATCGGCGAAGCCGCTGCCCGCGCCCTGGTGGCCGAGGGAGTACAGGTGGTCCTGGCGGCCCGTTCAGCCGATCGTCTTCAGGCGCTGGCTCAGGAACTTGGTGGGTTGGCCCTGGTGTTTCCAACGGATGTCGGGGACGAGGCTGCCGTGGAGCGTCTCTTTGCCGAAGTACAGCACCGCTTTGGTGGTCTTGATCTCCTCTTTAACAATGCCGGAATAGGCTATGGCGGTTCCTTTGTCGAAGGCAAAACCGAGGAGTGGCGGGCCACTATCGATGCCAACCTCTATGGGGTGTTGTTTTGCACCCGTAAGGCCATCCCCCTGATGCGTGGCCGCCCGGGTGCGATGATCGCCACGGTTTCAAGTGTGGGCGGGCGCCAGGGCATTGCCGGCTTTGCGGTCTACAATGCGACCAAGTTCGCGGTGGTCGGCCTGCACGATGCCCTGCGTAAGGAGCTCGGCCCCGAGGGCATCCGGGTTTCCCTCATCGAGCCCGGGGCGGTTTACACCAATTGGGGTTACAACATTCCCAAAGAGGAGATGAAGGCCCGCCGCGACAAGCTCGAAGCCCTCAAGCCCGAGGACATTGCCAACGCCCTGGTTTATGCCTTCGCCCAGCCAGCCAACGTCAACCCGCAGGAGATTTTGATCATGCCGACCCGACAGACCTATCCATGAAAACTGGAGAGGGCCGTCGCCGCCACAGACAAACAAACTCAGATAAAATTATATTGACCCGGCCCACCAGTTCAGTCAACTTAGTCCCATGGCAGTTCCGGAAGAAAATTGCCAGAAATGAGATGGATAGTTGAATTTTTCGTGGTCTGAATATCTTGCAACACATGGCACGGCCAGTAGCGCCCAGATTTTTAACGGCCCATTCAGCAGCCTTGTGATTGAAACAACGATTCAGGAGAATATACTAAGTAACCTTGTCACCGGGGAGAAAAAATGGATAAGCATTGGCATGAAGAGCATCGTGTGCATCTGACGATCGGCCAACAACTTGCCGACAGTACCGCCCGCCTGATTGGCTCCTGGCCGTTCATCATCTGGCAGAGCTTGGCGGTGGCCATCTGGGTTGTGCTGAACGCGATTGCCTGGTCGTACCGCTGGGACCCATATCCTTTCATCCTATTGAACCTGGCGTTCTCGGTTCAGGCTGCCTATGCCGCCCCGATTATTATGATGGCGCAGAATAGACAATCTGACAGAGACAGGGTTCAGGCTGATCAGGACTTTAAGGTGAACAGGGAGTCAAAAGCCGATATTGTGGCGGCGAAGAACGAAATTGAGGCTCTGCAAAAGACGATCGCTCGAATCGAGAGCGACAAGCTGGATACGATAGCTGGGCAACTGACGGAGCTTATCGATCTGCTGAAGCCCAAATTGCCTGGGGAGGCGCCTGCATGAAGATAGCTGGAGTGGACAGTTTGCTATCTAACAGCTTTCCTTATGCTTTGGGTTGGAATCCGGCTTCATGCTGGGGGTATCTGGAAGGTGGTCTGACGTGCCTGGCGGAGTTTTTCTTCAATAATTTCTTAGATCATCCGAGGTGCGCCTTAGGCGTCTGGCTTTAAGAATTCCGCGAGGGTCAGGTAAGGCGGAGCAGGGTCACCTCCGGCCGGGCATTCAAGCGTATCGGGGTGAACGTGGTCCCGATCCCGCGACTTACGTAGAGATGGGAGTCTTTAATCCGGTACAGCCCTTCAGGATAGGGGGTTAGCAGGTGGGCCAGGCTGAGATTCAGACCCGGCAGGCCAAGCTTGATCTGGCCCCCATGATAATGGCCCGATAGGGTGAGCGGGACACCGTGATCAGCGGCCAGAGGAAAAATCTCCGGCCGATGCGAGAGCAGGATCGTCGGGATGGTAGAATCCAGCCCCTGCAAGGCGCCCGCCAAATCCGGATACCCGGACAGGAGGTCATCAATACCGGCCACCGCTAATGAACCCTGTTCGGTCTGAATTACCCGGTGCGCGTTGAGCAGAAACGTGATCCGGTATTGCCGGAACATTGCCAGGATATCACTCTGCTGCCCATACCAGCGTTCATGATTGCCCATGGTGGCGAAGGTGCCGTACCGTGCACGGACCCGGGCCATCTCCTTCACGCAGTCGGGAAGAAATACCATAGAGTTCGAGATGTAATCTCCGGTCAGGACAAACAAATCAGGCTCAAGGGCTGCGACTTGATCGGCATAGCGCCGTATCTCCGCACGGGTCATGTAAACCCCGGCATGAATGTCGGTGAGTTGGACCAGCCGCAAAGCACGGCCGAAGGGTAAGGTGAGCTCCCGGACCTCATAAGCCTTGCTAGCATAGGCAGCCCCATATCCGGAGAGAATCAAGGGCGCCACGGCAAGCCCACTCACTCCGGCTTGAAGAAAACGACGGCGCTGGAGGTTCACGGGAATGGCGGATGTCTGGCTGTCCAGGCCGCAACCGCATCGAACTACGACCCTCCCAAACCCCCTAAGGAGCCTGGCCAGACTGAGGAGCAGGGCCGAGAAAACCGACCCAAAGGTCCACACCGCGGGGAAATAGAACAGGATGACATCTGCCACCTCCGGCGGGTCCACCCAGGGGATCGGCCTGGGTAAAATGAACGCGTTCATCGCAAAGAGCGAGGCGATGGTTAGACCCACCGCGCCGATAAGTATGGACTTGCACAGGTTGGAACGTTGCGAGGCCTTGATGACCTGCCCGATTCGGAGAAAGAGGTAAAATTGGGCGAGGACCACAACGACCGAGATAATCAGGCGCAGCTGACCAAAATGCACTCCAGGTCTCATGGTTTTATTATATCAGGGTAATGGCTTTCTCAGGACAGATTTCCTGGCAGCAAAAGCATGTGACGCAGGTATCGAGGTCCACCTGGGGCAGGTTATCACGCATGGACAAAGCCGATACCAGGATTGCTCAATGCATGTGCCACAGCCGGTGCACCAATCCGGGTTAGCTTGGGGGCGCAAGAGCGGACGATCGTGGATGAGGGCCTGGATGGTCTCGTTGTGAAACACTGCTTCACCGCTTAACGGCGGCAGCTTGAAATCGGGCAGCGGTTTCAACTCCCCCATGATCTCTGGCTTGACTTGACCCCCACCCTAACTTAAAACTTGGTACAACCGCTGGGGGCAGGTCAATCAAAATGAGACCCCTTATATGCAGGTCAGCCCTCTTTAGCTAATGACTATGGTGCAACTTGTGGCTGATATTCAGCCTCAATGAGCTCCATCTTCATCTCTGAGATTTATGCGGATTTAGGACCAGATTGCCCGTGGGCTCAATCAGGGCCGGGGTTGATGGCGCCGTTTTCGATCAGCCACGTTTTGCTGTTTTCAATAATTCTCTGGAGCAGAGCCATCTTGTCAGGGCCTACGCCCATGTGATTGCCCTCAAAAGTGATGACGGTTTTCGGCTCCGGCACCGCCTCTCGCAAGAGGTTGCGGGCCGCTGCCGGGATCAGCCGGTCGTCCCGTCCTTCCAGCACCAGAAATTTGCCGGATAGACGCGGAAGATGGACGGTGGGTTCAAGGGCATGGAACACAAGATCCACCAAGGGCGCCATGGCTTCACGCAGCCAGGTCGGTTTCATATGCGGGTTGGCGGCAAGGAGTGCGCCAAGAGGCGCACCGCCATAGGCGATGATAGTCCAGCCGACGCGGGTTCCATCATGCGCGGCCATGTCCTGCACGGCAGGCGCGGCCAAGGCTCCCTGGGAAAAGCCCAGCAGGCTGATACGTTCCGCATCGGCCCAAGGCTGGTTAATCAGCCAATGCAGGGCTGAGGCCACCTGTCCTGGGATCGCCATGACGCGGTGGTAGAGACCGGGCGCTTGCAGAAAGGCGCTGAGGCCGTGAAGGCGGACCGGTATCGGCCAGGCGTAGCCAACGATGGCGTTATCTCCGGCGTCCTTTATATAGCGGATGCTGTTTTCACCCGTGACCAGGCCACCCAGCACCAGAACGACCGGTAGTTTTTGGGGGGGAAGCGGATCGGGCAGGCTGAAGGTGAAGGCGATATCACCAAGCGTGTTCCCGTGCAGCGTGATGTGCTCAACATGACGGTGATCCTGCGCAGAAAGCGCCGTCCGCTCTGCCTGCAACCCGTGTTCTGGCAGGGGCAGGGATAAGAGCGGATCGCGCTTATACGCCCAAAAGGCCAGCGTGACGGCTCCTATGAGCAGCAGACCAAAAAATCCCGCAACGATCAGGCCCTTGCGCCCCCACATGCCGAACACCTTCACGAAGCGTTATGATCCTTCATTGTGCTGCCCCTTCCCTATACGCTTGGCTTTTAAGGAGATATCAGAGGTCCTGACGTCAAGGAAGTCATCCGCGTACGCTCACAGTATGCTTTGGCCAATAGCCAGTCTGGGCAATATGTCTTTCTCTATATCCTCAGAAATTCTGGCAATTGATCTTACGCTACCCTCATCATCTCAGCATAAGGAGCATGACATAACTAAGTATGGCCAGTAAGACATACATCAGTAATTTTAGCATCGTTCAATCCTTCCTTGGGTGAATGGTCGGGACCGGGATGAGGGCCAGGTCCCCCGCCAAGATTTGATTTAATGGCGATTCCCGTTTATTATCCTGGTCACTGCCCCTGGCCTAGGCCCCGGAAGCCCATCCCATGAAGACAGCAAGACCAAAGATTCCTTTTTCCCCAACATCCTTGATACACCACTCCGCGTCCGGAACTTCTAACCAATAGGCTGAGCCTTCCCGATAACGACGCTATTTCTTTTTAATCATCTCCTGGAACCAATTACCCATGACCATAATAAACTGCCCTTGTTGAATCGGGGTCATCAGGGCCATAGACTCGTCCCGTTCCATTTTAAAAGAGGTTAAGAGTTTATCTTGAGCGGCGTTGGTAGCCCTTACCAGGTCTTGAATCTTCGCCTCATCCGGGGTGGCCGCACCTAAGGCGGTTTTTAAATCTTCGCGATATTTTTTCAAGGCGGCCAGGAGATCTTTGCGCTCCTTGGCGTACTTTTGGTCCATGGCCAGCAATGCCGCTTCTTTATCCGGCGCGAGCTTTAAGTCATGTAATTCCTTTGTTATTTTTATCTTTTCCTTCATGCGCTCCCAGGCCCCTTCTTTGGCCTGGGCCAGATGCTGAGATGTCAGCAAGAACAACGCTCCCAAAATTATCCAGAGCGCTCCGAACCTGAGATTGAATTTGCCTTGCATTATTGCTGTCCCTTTGAAATTGTTTTGAAGCCTAATATCTTTTAAGCGCTACCTACTTCATCGAAGTGACCGACCCCAAAGGCGGCCTGATCGCCTCTTGCCAGGCCATGGCCTACCGCAAGGACACGCCGTGGGAGGTCACCCAAGGCTAAAGAATTCCCCGGGCGGGTTCAGGGAAAAGAGGATTGTCTCAGAACCAGAACGGGGTGAAAGCGGCCCTGACGGGTTAAATTACGATCAGGGTTTGCATTCCTCCTGCATTTTGGTCTGCAGAACCTTGAGGAGGTCTTTAAACGAGGCCCCCTGGATGATCCGGGAGAACTGGGCTTTGTAGTTATCCGCCAGGCTGACCCCTTCGATCACCAAATCGCAAATCATCCAGTCCTGGGATTGCTTTAGCATCCGAAAGGTGACGGGAATCTTGTCGTTGGGGCGCAGGATGACAATGGGCACCTCGGCGTAGTCAGCCTTTAGAATTTCCGGTTGGTAGGTCACCTTGGCCTTAGTGAATTCGTCGAGGCGGCAGGCAAAAGAGGCCTTCAAGAGACCGCTGAAATTTTTGACAAACTCATCTTGTTGATCCCGATTCAAGGAATCCCAGGCTTCGGGAAGGCACCGTCTGGCCATTTCCCGGTAATCGAAATGCCGGGCCGCGGCCTTTTCTACCAAGTCAACCTTCTGGGGCCGGTGGGCCTCACCTTGGAGAACTGGATTGTTGAGAATGCTCAGCACTTCATTAATGAGGCTTCTCACATCCTCCGCTGGACCGGCGGCCAAAGCCCCAGACCCGGTCATACCGATCCAAAGGGCCAAGCTTAGGGAGGAAACCCGTATCCAGCCGCTTCCTTGCATCTTGTTTTTGATCATCTCCATTAAGCTTTCCTCTTTCGGCCGTTAAGCCGGCGGTCTACCCGGTCATCTGATCCCGTTGGCTGCCGTGGTGGAGAGGCTCACAGATCTTGATAAAGCTCCTGGCCTTTGATTACCAATTGATTTGCCCACGGCCCCCGGGGCTCCTCCCACCAGAGCCCATTCCTCCACGGCCCATGCCTCCGGAACCTCTTCCACCGCGATCCTGCTCCCGCCAGAGCGGCACCCCTTTCTCATCCCGCACTTTCAAAGTCTGACCATCTTTTTTGACTTGGGCGGCGAGAAGCCAGGTATGGTCGTCCCTGGTAACTTTAGAACCAGTCACTTCCAAGGAATCCCCTTGTTTTAAATAGAAGCCCTGCTTGCTGACATACCGAGGTGGTCCTAAGTTTATACTAATATTGCCTTCATCGGTCTTAAGGACCAATCCCTGGGTCTGCATGCCCGGGGCGGACCGCCATCCCGTCATGCCATAACTTCCCAGGCTCTCCACCTGTCCCTTTACCGTAGTCACCGTCTGTGGATTGTATTTTAGGCGATCCTGGGTTTCTGAGCCTCTATGCCGTCTGCCACCCCCAGGAAAACCGAACTGTTGCCCCGCTGCGGGCCCTGAAAGTTCCAGCAGCATGGTTAGAATTATTAGGGACAGGAACCAGAAGTAATTGGCCCTCAAACAAATTCTGGGCATACTATCATCCTTCCTGATCGGTCCGTTAACCAACAACCTGGGTGAGGAGACGAAGAGAGAACCAAATGATAATCGCCAAACTCCCCAATTAACCTGTTTATTCATAAAAAAGAGGCCCAGGCCCCTGCAGGAACCCGGCCAGGTTAGGGGTTAGAGAAAGGCAAAGGGAGGGAGGACCTCCCAGGGGTAATTCCGCCATATCTTTTTACAGGTCGGCTTGGTGGCTATACTCCATGGCCAAGCTTGGGTTCAAATTCATATCTTCATCTTCCATGCTAACCTTGCCCTTAGGGCTGGGGCCTTTCGGGAAGATCTTCTTTACTTCCAGGCGCAAAGCTATGAACTTGGGCTGCAGCTTATCCCTGATGGCATTGATCTCTTTGAGCTTGGCCAGGATCTGTTTCTCATTGGGATTTTCGGAGCGCCAGAGCGCCCGTAACTCTGCCCGCTTGACTACCATCTCCTTACGTAGGCTGGCGGTGTCATCCAAAAATTTCTGCCGCAGGTCGAAAAGTTTTCCCGCTTGCTCCGGGGTCAGGTTGGCAAATTTTCCATGGTGACCGTAATGACCCCAATGATGCCCCGGTGTCCGCTCGTTCCAAAAGGGTCAGCCCAAGAGGTAAAGCCCATGCTCAGAATTAATCCCACGACCAATAATAACACTACTACTAAGCTCCCTCTTTTCATGCTCCCTTCCTCCATTTTCTCTTTTGGGATATTCAAATCCGGATATCCGGCCTTTTCCTATTAAACCCTGAAAATGGCCAAAATCGGCGCAGCTACGCAAAAATTTTAAGGAGGTGGCGATCACGGGCATTAAAGTTCTTCAGAGAGGGGGACACCGTGGAGCTTACGACCATGGTCTGGGCCGCCTGTTTGGAGGTGGCATATTTTTTGGGGGATGCGCCGGTTTTTTTAATCATCCGGGTTTTAGAAGATTAGAGGAGATAGATATCAGTGCCGGTGGTATGACTTAAAGGAGTATAGACCCTGATGGCCTTAAAAGCGGGGCTGAACTCTGACAGGTGGCAGCAAACATGGACCTGGATTTTTCCCCCTGGTGAGGGTTTGGACTTGGGAGCCTGAGGTTTCCGGGGGTACTCCCCGCCGCCAGAGAAGGGCCGGCCGGGGTTTAGCACCCAGAAAGGACGCATGGCATGAGCTGGCTTATAATTGATACTGCTTTCGGCCTGGCGCTAATTTTTTCCTATATCTTCTTGATATTCTTGGTTCAGTGTTACCGAAGTTTGACCAGAAAGAAACGCAGGCTAACTTCCCCTAAAAGAGTTTTTGAGTAGTGAGAGAACCCGCCTGCCTAATTAATTTTGCGGCAACTATGAACCCCAGGCTGGCACTCCCCAATAATGGTGAGCCAAGGGGAATGCAGAATCGACATTTGTCTCGACACCTCATCAGTGGTTCGCGGATGCTCGTCTCCCTGAACCTCACCTGCCACGGTCTTTAGCCATGACTTTCCCTTAACGCTCACCAGCCTGGCTCTTTACCAGCGCAGCTTAAGGTGGTTTGGAGCTTGCTCCTGCAAGCCGGCTCCGAGGGGCCCACCCCCATCTCTCGCGCAGTTGCGCCCGCCTTCCTTATAACGCCAAGCGTGCTCGTGGCGCATTAGCTTGCCGTCGCCAATTATCATTTGAGTGGGAAAAATTCCGAATACGATAAGGATATGGGAAGTTTTCAGCTGCGCGATAAGTACCGAATCATAGCAGATAGAGAAAGTGGAGTGATCGACATATTTCGTTTGGTGAAGCCGCTTGTAGGTTTGCTTAGCAGTCCCAGGGTACTGTTTTATAGATTATTTGGATTACCGAATTTCTCTTGAAGGGATCGGCTGATATCTAAGAATGATTAGGAAAATATTCGACCAAATGTAATGTGAGTTTGCCAGTTATCGTCATTATTACTCGAAGGAGGGTAGAAATAAGCGACTGAAGACGTTCCTGTTCTCAGAGTTTGATTCACATTACTTCCCCACCATTTTGGTGTCGGCGTTCCACCAGCCACCACCCAGGGCGACGAATAACGCCGCGGTATCCTGCAAACGCAGCGCCTGGGCCTGAATCAGCCCGAGCCGGGCCTGCTGATATTGGGTGTCGGCCGTCAAAAGCTGCAAGTAGTTGATTAACCCGGCTGCATAGTTCGCCTTCAGCAAGTTTAGCGCTTGCTCGGCGGCAGCCAGTGCCGCGGCTTGCGCCTTTAAGGTTTCGGCATCGTGTTCCACCGCCCGCAGGGTGTCGGCGACCTGCTGAAAGGAGCTGAGGACTACCTGCCGGTAATCGGACAAGGAGGCGTTATAGGCTTCGATCGCGGCCTTCCGCTGATACCACAGGGTCCCGCCGTGAAAGATGGGTTGGGCCACTGCGGTGCCGATGCTCCAGAAGTTACCGGTGGCTCCAAGGAGCTGGGCAATATCGGTAATGTTTTGTCCGTAGGTTCCGCTCAGGGTGAAATTCGGAAACAGGTTGGCGGTCGCCACCCCAATATTGGCGCTGGCGCTGTGCAGCGTGGCCTCGGCGGCCAGAATGTCAGGGCGCTGGCGCACCAGTTCCGATGGCAGCGTGACCGGCAGCCTGGTGGGCAGGGTGAAGTCGGCCAACTCGAGCTTGGGCGGCGCCCACTCCGCCGGGGTGCGTCCCACCAGCGCCGCCAGGAGATGCTGGGTTTTGCTGAGGTTTTGTTTGAGGGGCGGCAAAGTCGCCTCAGTGGCGGCGAGTTGTGTCTGAAGGCTGACTACATTGGCGTACGGGACCGTTCCGGCTTTGTACTGGGTTTCGGTGAGGCGGAGCTGTTCTTTCTCAAACTTGATGATCTGCTCCGTGGCCGCGATTTCGGCCCGGTAGGCCGCCTGGGCCACGGCGGTGTTGACCACATTGCCTAACAGGGTGAGATAGGTGGCCTGGGCGGTGTAGTTCTGATAATCCGCTTGGGCCGCCAGACTTTCGACCGCCCGGCGCTGGCCGCCAAACACGTCCAGGACATAGGATATGGTAGCCATAGGGGTGTAGAGATTGAACGTGCTCCCGGGTTGAACGCTGCCAAACTGGGTGGGCGAAAATTTCTGTCTGGTGGCGGAGAAGCTGACATCAACCTGGGGGAAAAAGGTGCCGTAACCTGAACGTAGCAGTTCCTGGCTCTGGCGTAAACGGGCCTGGGCCGCCTGGAGATTGGCGTTTTGCGCCACTGCTTCCTTGACCACCTGGTCCAGCCGGGGGGATTTGAACAAATTCCACCAATTTTGGGCGATTTTGGCGCTTTGTTCAAAAAACTGAGCCTGGCCGTCGGCGCTTACGGTTGCGGCCGGTTCCTTCCCCTGGGTGTATTGGGTCACGGGGGGCGCCGCGGGGCGCACGAAATCGGGTCCCACTGCACAGCCAGTCATCCATAAGCAGGCTAGGATTCCCACCCCGCCAACCAGGATGCGTCGGGACCATGCCACTCTGCCCCATCCTCCCGGACAGCCATTGGATTGTCCGTATTCAAGACTCATGTCCGTGCCCTTAAATCGCCTAGCGCCCGCTTCTATAAGATTCATTTCGTTTCCACATAAACGTCCACCAACATCCCCGGGTAGATATTCAGGTCTTGGGGTGGTTTTAATTTAAACAATACCGGGAGCACCCTGACATCCACCCTTTCGGTCCTTTGATTTGACAGCTCGATTTTGGGGGTCACATAAGGCTGAATACGTTCGAACTCCAGGGGCACGCGGACGTCAGTACCTCTTATTTGCATCTGGGCCCTCATTTGAAGAGGCGGCGGCAGCCTGGGAATCAAAATCTCATCGATATAACATCTGACCTCAAGATAGGGTTCTTGGGGGTATCCCATAACGATAATGGGATTATAGCCCTGGGTGTAGGTGCCATAAGTCCCCTGGGGAGCCACGAAACAGCCCTTTGCGGCGCGCACCGCTAAAACTACGCCGTCAACCGGGGCCCGAACGGTGTATTTGGCCAGGAGCGCCTTCCCGCTCTCGTAGGTTTTCTTCAACGCCTCGTATAAATGCTGCTGGTTTTGGATATCATAGATCCAGGCCCCGGCCCTAGTTAGCTGATACTGCCTCTGAGCCACTCCCAGATTGGCCTTAGCCACCTTGAAGGCGTTCACCGCATTGTCCAGTTGATCCTGGCTTACCGACTTGGGGTTCATGGCATGGGATTTCTGGAGTTTGTTCAGCGAATCCCGGGCCGTCTTGAGGCTGGCGGCGGCAGAGTCCACCTGGGCCTTGGATACATTGAGGTTTTCTTTTCTGGGCTGGGCCTTGAGCTCACGCAGCATGGTCAGAGCCGCGTCGGCCTGCGCCTTCTGCTGCTCCACGGTGGCCCTTTGGACAGATTCGTCTATTTGCAGCAGTGGCATCCCCTTTCGCACCATGTCACCGTCTTTTACCAGGATCTGGGTGACGGTGCCCGAGACTTCGGGAAAGATATTGATGTTTTCCCCGTTGGATTGGTAGCTTTCAATAATGCCGTTGGCATAGACGCCTTTGGCAAAAGGGTTCTCGGCCGGGGTGTACAGTGGCGGCAGCGGTTTCTTCCGGATGCCGTAGTAGTAAGCGCTGACCAAACCGCCTACCAGTCCCAGGATCGCCAAAGCGAATAATATTTTATTTCTCACTCATGCCTCCGCTGGTAATCTCCACAATCCGGCCATCTTCCATTTGGATGTTTCGGTCGGCAAATTCGAAGATCCTGGCATCGTGTGTAACAATCAGAATGCATCTATGTTCGTTCAAGAAACTTTCTTTAATAAATCCAATAATTTTTCTGCCGGTCGCACCGTCCAGGGAAGCGGTGGGTTCATCAAAAATTAAAATATCGGGGCGGCTCACGATAGCTCGGGCCAGGGCCACCCGTTGCTGTTCGCCGCCGCTTAACTTGACGGGCGGCAGTTGAGCCCTGTCTTTGAGTCCCACTATCTCCAGAAATTCCATGGCGTGGCGCAAGGATTCATCCCAATCTTGCTTCTTGAGAATCAGAGGAATAGCGACGTTCTCCAGGGTGGTCAGTTTGGGGAAAAGGTTATAATCCTGGAACACAAAACCGATGGTGTGCAATCTAAAATCTGCGATCTCGTTGGGGTTAAGATTCCATATTTCTTTGCCCTCCACCACGACCGCACCGGAATTAGGTCTTAGAATTCCCGAGATCATGCTCAACAGGGTGGTCTTGCCACTGCCGGACGGGCCGGTGATGTAGAGCATTTCGCCAAAATTGGCCTCAAAACTGACGCCTCTCACCGCATAGGTCCTGACTTCCTCGGCACCGAACCATTTCACCAGTTCCGTGGCTTTTATTGCTACTTCAGCCATTATTAGCCTCTGAAAATATCGAACGGTTCTACCTTGATCACTTTTCGCACTGCGATGAAACTTGAAACTCCGGAGATTATGAGCACCATGATGAAGGCCAAGCCGAGATTAAAATACGTTATATCGGCCGCATAATTGGGAACCCGCTTTTTGGCGATTCCGATCAAAAGAGAACAGAGGCCAACACCCAGTCCGTAGCCGATAAATCCCGTGAACAAAGTTTGAAAGAGAATCATAGAGACGAGTTCGTAACCTTTGGCGCCGATGGCCTTCAGAGCGCCGAATTTATTGATATTTTCCAAAACAAAGGTATAAAAGGTCTGGCCGCAGATAGAGAGGCCCACCAGGAAGCTGATCAGGGTCATGATGAGGATATTGGTGCCGATGCCGGTCTGGTACTTATAATAGTTGGCAATTCTTTGCTGAAACTCTTTATTGGTCAGAGCCAGATAGCCGGCCTTGGCCACCTGAGCCTTGATATAAGGGATGTCTTTGGGGCTCTTCGGCTCCACCAAAATATAGGCAATGGTGAAACGGGGGGAGGGGATATACTGAATGGCCCGGGTATAGGTCGTATACAGCGTCGGCATCCCGAACAGACCGCTGGTGGTCACCTGGGCGATGCCGACGATAACTCCCCGGTGGTCATTGAGTTCGAAGGTCGTACCTATGGTGGGGTTTCCCAGTTTGGCGAATTCTTCGTCTTTAACCACGATAAAACCGTTGTCGGCAAAGATATCCTTGATGTTCCCTTGGATCAGTTGGGGGCGGCCCACCAGGCTGGAGTCGTCGAGTCCCAGGATGGTTACCGGCTGATAGGTGCCGTCATGCAGCTTGACCAGCGCGGCCCCGGAATATAACGGCACCGCGTATTTTACGCCGTCGATGCTACGCGCCGCGTCCAGGATATAATCGGGCAGCTGGATGCTGTTGAGAGGATTGTTGACGGCCGGGTCCATGACCCAGACGCTGGCCCCGACGTTGATGATGTTGGCCGAGGCCTTGGACAGGAT
>JBAVUP010000152.1:0-1901 GCA_049696835.1 Desulfobaccales bacterium | reverse complement strand
CACCCCGCCGGCGTCCGGGGAGACCACCACGGCATCCGGGCCGAAATTCTCCCGGATATAATCGAGCGTCACCGGCGCGGCATAGAGATGGTCCACCGGGATATTGAAGAACCCCTGGATCTGGCCGGTGTGCAGGTCCATGGTGAGCATCCGCTGGGCCCCGGAGGTGGTGATGAGATCGGCCATCAATTTGGCGGAAATGGGGGTCCGGGGCGCGGTCTTGCGGTCCTGGCGGGCATAGGCGAAATAGGTCACCACCGCAGTGATGCAGCGGGCCGAGGCCCTTTTCAAGGCGTCCATCATGACCAGCAATTCCATCAGGTTCTCGTTGCAGGGCATGCAGGTGGGCTGGATGACGTAAACATCTTTGCCCCGGACGTTCTCCTGGAACTCCACGGAGATCTCCCCGTCGGAGAACCGCCCCACCACCGCCTCCCCCAGGGGGATCCCCAGATGCTGGCAAATCTTTTCCGCCAGGGGGCGGTTGGCATTGCCGGTGAAGATTTTCAGGTCATCCATATGCGACTCTCCCAAGTATCATCGGTTTCCGTGCCGGTAAGGCCCTGGGCCACGGCCAGCCAACCCCGGAAAGACTCCCGCAGAACCTCGGCCCCCTCCCGGGCCGCTTCCCAGGTGGGAAAGAGCCCGAAGACGGTGGGGCCGCTGCCGGAGATGCCCTGGGTTACGGCCCCCGCGAGCCTGAGCCGGTCCAGCCAGCCGGCCAGCTCCGGAAAGCGGGCCATGGCCACCGCGCCCAGGTCGTTATGCACCCAGCGCTCCGGATGCTCCGGGTCCCAGTGACGGGTGTCCGGCAGGTCCCTGAGTCGGGCCAGGTCCAGGTGTTCATAGACCCAGCGGGTGGAGAGGGGCACGCCGGGATTAAGCAACAGATAATGGTAAGGCGGCAAGGCCAGGGGAGTAAGTTCCGTGCCTGTGCCTGAACCTATCGCCGGTCCCCGTCCCAGAAAGAACGGCACGTCGGCCCCTAAGCTTACGGCCAGGGAGTGCAGCCGCGGCCCGTCCAGAGGAAAACCGTACAGCCGGTTCAAAGCCTGCAAGGCCCCGGCCGCGTCGCTTGATCCACCCCCCAAACCCGCGGCCACCGGAATCCGTTTGCGCAGACTGAAATGGGCCGCCACCTTGACTCCGGCCGCCTCCTGGAAGCCCAAGGCCGCCCGGCACACCAGGTTTTCTTTCCCCTGGGGCAGCTCCGGCCGGTCACAGGTGAAGCCCAGGCCCTCGCCCCCGGGAGTAACGATCAATTCATCCGCCAGACTCAGCGGCTGCATCACGGTCACCAGATCATGGTAACCGTCGGCCCGCCGCCCCAACACCCTGAGATAAAGATTGACCTTGGCCGGGCACAGCAGCCGGAAGCCTGCCTCCGGCGCCTTAATCAGCCCACCTCCTTGACGTACGCCAGGCGCAGATCATAGAGCAGGTGCTCGAACAGGTTCTCTTCCTCCTGATCCAGATTGTTCCGGGTCTTTTCCCGGAGCACGCCCAGAAGGTCAATGGTCTGTTTGGCCAGGGCCAGGTCTTTTTCCGTCTTCCCGGTATTGGGGTCGGGAATGGCTCCCAACTGCATGAAAGCCGTAGAACTCAGGGAGAAGATGAGGGAAGAGAAGGTGATGGCCGGCCCGGCGGCGACCCCGGCGGCGGCCTTTTCGGCCGCCGCTTGAAAGGCCTTATCCTGGGCCACCTTAGCCTCTTGGGCGGCTTCCTGCCGGACCTGGGCCTTCTCTTCCTCACTTAGCTGATGATAACGCCGATCTTTAACAGTATAACCTTTATCTTCGGAATCTTCGGCCATGTCAACCTCCACCGTGAGGTTATGGATCGGCTACAACTCCAACTGGATGGCTTCGGCCACGTGCTCCAGGGCCCGCACATCCTTGAGG
>JBAVUP010000151.1:0-2003 GCA_049696835.1 Desulfobaccales bacterium | reverse complement strand
GATCAGGCCCGGACATTTGAACTCACGATCCCGGTAAAAAGTTGCGCCACCGCCGCGGCTTAGTCCTTTGGTTAAAAATATTAAAAAGATTTTGAATAATGTTCATAATTATAAAAACATTGTTAGTATTTGTGACAATGCGTCGGTTGATCAAACATATTGATATCTCAAGAAGTAAACGATTTCGCCCCCTTATTGTGGGCTAACCGGTTCATGAAATTGAACATGCCCGGGTCATTTAATAAAGATACCAGAAAGGTTAAAAGGGGGCAAAGGAGAGGTCTTGGAGGAAGTTTACGGCCACGCCGAAATTGGGATTGGCCGGCCCGGGAGGTTCCAGCCGCACCACCTCACCCAGGGCCGTGAGCAGGGAGATGTCGTGGCCTTCCAGAAAGGGCAGGGGCGCGGCAATGGTGAGGGAGAGGATCTGGCCGGCTTGGAAGGCCGGAGGGTGGTCGAGGTGAAAAAAGCCCCCCGACAGGCTGAGATCTCTGATGACCCCCTGGCCCTGGTGCAATAGTTTGCCGGTCTCCGGGCAATGAACTTGATAGCGCATCGCCAGCGGCACAACGAACCGGCTAAATCGTCTTCTTTCCAGGGGGGAGAACATGGCACTCCATGGAAATAATGCCATTAATATTGCAGAAGATGTGCCATTAGGCCAGCTAAATCATTAAGTCATGGCCAGATATTCCCGAGCCCAGATATTCCTTGACGTAACTGGCTCATTACTTTATCATTTTGATAGGATTTTTACTGATTGTCAAGGGGCTGTAGGCTGGATCATGTCTCATGTAGTCGCGGTTATCAACCAGAAGGGCGGCACCGGCAAGACTACCACGGCCCTGAATTTGGGGGCCGGCCTGGCTTATCAGGGTTACCGCACCCTGATTATCGACCTGGACCCCCAGGGCCATTGCACCATCGGTCTGGGGATAGAGCCGGACACCATCACCGCCTCCATGTCCGAGGTGATGACCGTCCCCCGCAAGAGCATCAGGGAGGTGGCCCTGCCCACCTATATCCTGGGGCTCGAGCTGGCGCCGGCCCAAATCCATCTGGCCCGGGCGGCGGAGCAGGTTTACACCCGGGTCTTCCGGGAGGCCATCCTGGCTCAATCCCTGAAAGACGCGGACTATGATTTCGTCCTCATCGACTGCCCGCCGTCCCTGGGAGTGCTGACCACCAACTCCCTTTACGCCTGTGATTTCATCATTATCCCCTGCCAGATTTCCCGCTACTCCCTGGACGGGCTGGCGGATTTGCTCACCTCCGTGGAGACGGTCAAGAACCTGCCGATGGCAGAGCTGTTTGAGGGAGACCTCTTTCGCATCCTCCTGACCATGTATGATAGACGCAACCGGGTCACCAACGAATATATCTTGGAACAGCTGGCCCCATACCGGGACAAGACTTTCAAAACCGTGATCAATAAAAACGAGGCCCTGAATCAGGCTCAGATTGCCCAAAAGGCCATCTTCGATTATGAGCCCAGGAGTTCCGGGGCCCAGGACTATCTTCAACTTACCCTCGAATTTTTGGAGATATGGCAAAAAAGAAACAGCTTGCCGGCAAAACGACCAAGCTTGCAAAGCTGCCTCTAACTCTGGCCCTGGCCGAACAGTCGGAGGACGCGGTCCGATCCGTTCCGGCGGCCGTGCCGGCCCACGGAGGCGCCGAACCCCTGGGCGCGGTCTATCTCCATGTGATCCGGGAACTGACCTCTTTGCTGGCCCACCTGCAGCCCGATCCCGAAGGATTGGGGCGCCCCTTCCAGGTCTTTTTGCCCCCGCAAATTCCCCAGCCATCACAGATTAGGCAATCCCTGCGTCTGGCCCAACAAGGGCTCCTGGAGCTGCACCTGCTCCTCTCCAGCTAAAATAATCCTAATCGATCCGCATCAAGTTAAAAATTGGCTGGCCGGCCGAATCCCGGAAAAGACAATGGCCAGGGGATTTACGCCCCACTGGCCCCCAAATGAGATGAATTTGAGTGGTGTAGCT
>JBAVUP010000150.1:0-37444 GCA_049696835.1 Desulfobaccales bacterium | reverse complement strand
ATCGTATGCAGTGCTTCCCAAAATAGATTCTTACGACCAACTGATTAATATATTGCGGGAACACCAGAATGAATCAGCGATCATTTATTGTTTTTCCAGAAAAGATACCGAGCATCTGGCGGCGGATTTGAGCCGGGAGGGCTTTAAGGCGCTTCCTTATCACGCAGGGTTAGAAAGCGAGGACCGCATAACTAATCAAGAGAAATTCATTCGAGATGAAGCGCAAATTATCGTCGCGACGATTGCTTTCGGGATGGGGATTGACAAGCCGGATATACGTTTGGTTATCCACTATAATCTGCCAAAATCAATTGAAGGCTATTACCAGGAAACGGGGCGCGCCGGACGCGACGGACTTCCGAGCCGGTGCATTCTTTTTTATTCATCCGCGGACGCAATTAAACAACAATATTTTATCCGGCAGATAGAAAATGACGCCGAGCGGAAAAATGCCTATCGGAAGCTCGACCAGATGGTTGAATATTGTGAGCTGGCAACCTGCCGCCGTTATCATTTACTTTCATATTTTGGAGAAAATTATAACCAAGAAAGATGCGACGGATGCGATATTTGTTTTTTGCCTCAAGAAGACTTTGACGCAACCATAGTCAGCCAAAAAATTATGTCGGCTATTATTCGAACGGGGCAACAATTCGGGATAAATTATATTATCGACGTACTTGTCGGGGCAAAAAATAAGAAAATCGTTGAACGTGACCATCATAAATTGTCGGTATACGGTATTGTGGATGATTTTTCCAAGGAAGATTTAAGGCGCATCATCAGCCAATTGGCTTATAGAAAGCTGATTGTAAAAACCGGTGATGGATTTCCGATTCTTGAATTAGGCCAGCGTGGCAAGGATTTTTTGAAGGAGAGGAAAGAAATTCGTTTGCCTAAGCTTAAAGCTATCGCCAAATCTCTCCAACCAAGTGATGCGGTTGACATAGAATACGATATAGACCTATTTGAGAAGCTGCGTCTCTTGCGCAAAGAATTGGCGGATGAAAAAGGGATTCCACCTTTTGTCGTCTTTGGCGATCTGGCTCTGCGCCAGATGGCTTTATACCTGCCTCAAAGCGAGGAGAACTTTTCAAAAATCAGCGGCGTGGGCGACGCCAAACTTAAGCAATATGGGAAAATATTTACAGAGGTTATTCAGACTTACGCCGAGAAAAATAATCTCATTGAAAAAAATGTTCCCGGAAAAAGATCGGTAATGCCACGGCGGCTAAATTGTCTGGGATCGACCTATCGGGAAACCCAAAAACTGGTTCTTAAAAAAATGTCAATTGAGAAAATGGCGAGTACGAGAGGTGTTTCGGCTGGGACAATAGCAGCTCATATTGAAACGTTGGTCAGCAGCGGAGAAAAAATTGATATCGACTATTTAAGGCCGTCGTCCGAGAGATTCGAAAAAATAAAAGCCGCATTTCAAAAATCCGGCGGCACCGCTTTGTCGCCTGTGCGTGAATTGCTAGGCGAGCAATGGTCATACGCAGAATTAAAAATAGCCAGGCTATTCATAAAATCGTAGAAGTTAAACTTCTGCGGGTGGAGTTGAACCATGGGTGAACTCTTTGCCATGTCATCAGTCCAGCCCTACACGGCCCAGGAATACCCGCCGTTGTTCGCCGACAAGGCCCGGGACAATATGAGCGGCTGGGGGATCGGGTTTTTCCGGGACGGGCAGGTCCACCCCGTCATTCCCGGGCTCCAGCAAGAATCTGCCGCGCGGGGGTTAATATATTGAAAAGAGTATCCATCTAAGGTAATGTAGGACACGGTTTCTGGAATCATGGCGCTGGACCGGCCTCCCCTGCCCGGTGGAAGGCTGGCACCCGGCCGGGGCCGGTTGCAGCAGGCGGAGGCGGACGCCGCGTCCGTCAGGTTAGGTCATAATCTGGGACCAGTCAGTCCGAGAGGTGAGGGATTTTTCAAACAAGCCGTAACTGATAGACGATTCTTGCACAACTGCGAAGCACGGAACGCCGACTCGGCTTCCTGAGCGAATGAACCTGATCTTGTAAGGAGCACGGACATGACATCAAGACAACGACCTCTGGGTTTCATGGTCGTCGTAACCCTGGTAGCGGCTTTGGCCCTGCTCTCCGGATTCTCCCAGCCGGTCCGGGCGGATTCGGAAGATGTGGCCATGTTTTACGATGACCTGTCCCAATATGGGCAATGGGTGGAATACGAGAAATATGGGCCGGTCTGGCGTCCCAGCCAGGTGCAGGAGGACTGGCGGCCCTATACCAACGGCCGCTGGGTGCCTACCGATGACGGGAATGTCTTCGAGTCTGACGAACCCTGGGGCTGGGCCACCTACCACTACGGCAACTGGATGCCCACGGAAGGCTATGGCTGGGTCTGGGTGCCGGGGCGCACCTGGTATCCCTCCACGGTGGAGTGGCGCACCAGTCCGGAAAGCGAACCGGTGGACACCTCGTATATCGGCTGGGCTCCCATCCCGCCTCCCGACTATGCGCCGCCGCCGTCCTATGCGCCCCCCTCTTATTATCCGGGCAGCCCGGTGACGGACTCGCTGACCGCGCCCCTGTGGATTTTCGCCAGGGCCGCCAGCTTCCTGTTGGGCTTCGGGCAGCCGTATGCGCCGGCCTATTCTTACATGAATTCCGGAGTCCTGGTGCCCCCGGCCTATGTGCCGGTGTTCTATCCCCAGACCGTAATCGTCCAGCGCTACTACACCCCCACGTATTATCCCCCAGCCTTTTATGGCCGCCGCGTCGGGGCCTATAGCTGGGGACCGCCCGTGGGATACATCTCCCGGGTCACCAACATCAACCAGACCGTCATCAACCGGACCATCACCAACAACTCCGTGCACATCACCAATATCCGCAATGTGGTCCCCTCCCGCACGGTGATGAATAGGTATCGCTACCTCAACCAGATCGTGCCGCCGGCCCTGGCCCAAGGGAGGCGGTTGCCGCCGCCCCGACAGGTCCAGGATATCAGGCAGGCCCGGGTCAACTTGAATAGACCTAATCTGTTGGGGCCGCCCCGGAATGTGCCCCGGGTCACCGCCCAGATTCCCAGGGTTCAACCCGCGTCGGTGAGGCCGGGCCAGGGGATCCAGGGCACGGCCTTGCCCTCCCGGGCCACCATGCAGCTGACCCCCCAGATGCAGCAGCAGATTCAGAAGCTGCCCCCGAAACAGCAAATTGTGCCGGCCAAACCCATGCCCATCAAACCGGCAATGGCAACCCCGCCGGGACCGGCGCCGCGTGGCGTCCAGACCAGACCGGGCCAGGTGCAACCCGGGGCTCCCGCGCAACCGGGGCAGTTCCAGCCGGGGACGCCAACCAGGCCCGGCCAGGTCCAGCCTGGCGGTCCGGTGCAGCCGGGGCAGGTCCAACGCGGCGCTCCGACCCGACCGGGTAGTCCGGCGGCCGGTCCGGTCAAACCGGGAGAATTCCACCCGGGAGCTGCCCGCCCCGCCACCACCCCTCCGGGCCGCGCGGCCACCCCGGGGACTGCGAAGCCCGGCGCCGCGCCCCTGCCTCCGGGCTACAAGGGCTTGACACCGGAGCAGCGGCGGCAACAGGAACTGGAGCATCAGAGACTGCAGCGCGGCGGTACCCCCGGCCAGCCGCAGCCGCGGGTACAGCCTAAACCTCAGCCCCAGGTGCAGCCTAAACCTCAACCGCAGGTACAACCCCGGCCTCAGCCGCAGCCGCGCCCGCAACCCCAGGTGCAGCCCCGGCCTCAACCGCAACCGCGGCCTCAGCCCCAGGTACAGCCCCGGCCTCAACCCCAGGTACAGCCACGGCCTCAGCCCCAGCCGCGCCCGCAACCTCAGGTGCAACCACGGCCCCAGCCGCAACCGCGGCCCCAACCTCAGGCACAGCCGCGGCAGAAGCAGCAAGAACAACAGAAGAAGAAGCCGGAGCAGCAACCATAACCGCGACGCATCCGACATCAGGCAACCCCAGGTCCTGCCCCTTTGCCGGGCGGGGCCTGGGCCCCCTCCCGCCCCGGTGAGGGCGCGGACAGCTTGACCACGGCTCCCTTGGCGGAGCCGTGGCCATTTTTCATGAGAGGAGGACGTCATGCCCCATATCGAGGCCATCCGTGCCCAAGAAATCCTGGACTCCCGGGGTCAGCCCACCGTTATGGCCGAAGTTTTGCTGGACAACGGCATCCGCACCCAGGCGATGGTGCCCTCGGGGGCGTCCACCGGCGAAAATGAAGCCCTGGAGCTGCGGGATGGCGGCTCCCGTTACTTGGGCAAAGGGGTGCTGAAGGCCGTCAAGCATATCCTGGAGATCATCCAACCGGCCCTGAAAGGGAAAAATCCCCTGGAGCAGGGATTGATCGATGCGACCATGTGCGAGCTGGACGGCACCCCTAATAAGAGCAAACTGGGCGCCAACGCCATCCTGGCCGTGTCCATGGCCGTGGCCCGGGCCGGGGCCGCGGTGGCGGGGCTGCCCCTGTACCGTTACCTGGGGGGCGCCGGGGCCGCCACCCTGCCCATGCCCATGCTGAACATCATCAACGGCGGCGCCCATGCCGGCAACAACCTGGATATCCAGGAGTTTATGATCATGCCGGTGGGCGGCCCCACCTGCGCCGAGGCCTTGCGCATCGCCGCGGAGGTCTTCCACACCCTGAAGAAGGTCCTGGCCTCCCGCAAGCTGGGCACCGGCGTGGGGGACGAAGGCGGTTTCGCCCCGGATCTGCCTTCCCATGAGGCCGCTTTGGACCTGATCGTGGCGGCCGTGGAACAGGCCGGGTACCGCCCCGGGGAAGACGTGGTCCTGGCCCTGGATCCCGCAGCCTCGGAGTTTTTCGACAAGGCCATGGGGGAGTATGTCTTCAAGAAAGGGGACGGCTCCAGGCGCACCGCCCAGGCCATGACCGAGTACTACCGCAATTTAGCGACCCGTTACCCCATCGTCTCTCTGGAAGACGGGCTGGGCGAAGAGGACTGGGACGGCTGGGTGCACCTCACCAAGGAACTGGGGGGCCGGTTGCAACTGGTGGGGGACGATCTCTTCGTCACCAATGTGCGGTATCTGCAAAAGGGCATTGAGCTGGGCGCGGCCAACGCCATCCTCATCAAACTGAACCAAATCGGCACCGTCACCGAGACCCTGGAAACCATCGGTCTGGCCCGCCGCCACGGCTATCGCGCCGTCATTTCCCACCGTTCCGGGGAGACCGAGGACACTTTCATCGCCGACCTGGCCGTGGCCACCGGCGTCGGGCAGATCAAGACCGGATCGGTATCCCGGTCCGAGCGCATCGCCAAGTACAACCGACTGATGCTGATCGAAGCGGAATTGGGAGCCGCGGCCCGGTTTCGGGACGACCCTTACTGGAAACGCCGGAGCTGACCAGGCTGGGGGAGGAGCAAGCCGGGCCTCATCTCCGGCTGCTCTTCCCGACCGGCTGCTGCATAACAACAGGCCCACCCCCCGGGAACAGCTTTGTTAACCATCCGACTTTCTCATAAAAGAAACTTGCAGAAAAATTAACTTTCTTAAACATTGACCTGACGGTTATTTCACGGCCCAGTCATGGCTAAGAAAATTCGCCGTTACTGATTAGACGTTTCTCTGTTCTCCGGGGCTACCATTCTTTTTTTACTTTTGACATTTTTTGCCGGTGGTGCTATCGTGCGTTAACTTTCCAGATAATCTGAAGCCTGCATCAAAAGGGGGAGACAATGGTGCGGCGCATTTTGGGCAATGGCCTGATGGTCATGGTGCTGGCGGCGTTGGTGTGGCTGCCGGCATCGGTGCGGGGGGCGGATTTTGACGTCAGCAAGTTCGATCAGGAGGTCGGGCTGCGCTTCGGCTATGGGAAAAACACCAAGAAAGCCACTGTCCACCTCTACAGCTTATTGCCCCGCTGGGGCATTTTTCTGGTGCCCCCCGGGAAAAGCTTAGGCCCCTTCGGGGTCTCCTTCGTGGCGGAGGGCATCATCAGCATCGCCGACGCCGACCAGACCGGGTTTGAACTGGGCATCACTCCCTTGCTGAAATTCAGTTGTCTCCTCTTTCCCTCCGTGCTGGCCTACGTGGAAGGCGGCGCCGGGCTGATCAGCGAAAGCATCGACAGTCCGGCCCTGGCCCATGCCTTCAACTTCACCCCCCAAATCGGCGCCGGCTTCGACATCGCCCTGACGCCCCAGACAGCCCTATCTGTAGCCTACCGATTCCGGCACTCATCCAACGCCGGCCTCTACAATGAGAATCCCGCCTTTAACGTCAATTTCTTCCAGGCCGGCCTGGCTTACTACTATTGAGTCGAACGCGTTGGAGGAAGCGGCGAGGCCTCTGCGGTGCCTTCGCCGCCTCTCCATGATGAGACTGGAGCCGAATCGGTGGCTGCCCTCAGATGGTGGGCCGCCGTTTCCAGAACTCGCATTGCCCTCGCATTGCCTCCACGATAACCCCTCGCCATTATTAGGCACTTTTACCCAGGTGAAAATAGGCAGTTTTGCTAGTTTCTTTCAGCCAATATAAAGAATAACAATCATCATTAAGTACAGTTGTCATGCTGTGGAATTAATGGCTCCGGGAAACTCATGATTATCTCCTGATTTCCCGGAACTGACAGGAGGTAACACCATGGGCATCCTCATTGTCTTTGGCGGCATTCTCCCGGGATTTTTCCTGGCTTTTGCTGTCATGGCGCTCCTGTCCGCCATAAAATATCGCCGCCAATGTCAAGAACTGCAAAAAGCCTCAGTCCACCAGAAAGACCCAACCTCATCAGGTGGACTAATTTCTTCCCCGGCCACGCGGCCTGCCGCCTAAACACCCAGGTCTTGGTGGCTGATTGCCTTGGCCGGCTACCTGGCGGGCCACCTGCCGGTAAACCCAAAGGTATGGTTTCCATAACCCCAGTCCCCTGGATGCTCCTTGCCGTACCATCTCCATGGACCCCCGGTTCCGTCCCGCCGTTTAGTTTCTTAAAACCCGGGTGGCGTTTTTCCCCCTTGACAATATCAGTAATAATTATTATCTAATAATTACCTTATGGGTATGCCTATGGAAAATTTGGTTCAAGCCCTACGCGACCACGGGATTGCGGTAACCCCGCAGCGCCTGGCGGTGTTGAACAGTCTGCAGAGCCGGCAGGACCACCCCAGTGCAGAAAAGATTTATCTGGAGGTGCGCCGGCAACTTCAGGCCATTTCCTTTAACACCGTGTACAAGACCCTGGAGATCCTCTGTCAGAAGGGCATGGTGATCAAGGTTAACCCCCTGCACGAGGTGGCGCGCTATGATGGTGAGACCGGGCCTCACGCCCACCTGGTCTGCCGGCGGTGCCACCGCATCATCGACCTGGACTGGCACCCCGCGGAAATCCCCGCCGTATCGCCGGAGGCTCTGCAGGGTTTTACCATTGAACACCCATCCCTGACCCTTTGGGGTCTCTGTCCCCGATGTCAAACACCAGCATCCCACCAGGAGGAGCAACATGGCCATTGAAGTAGGACAGGTGTATCGTTGTAAGATCTGCGGCAACAAGGTGAAGGTCGTGGAGGCCGGCGGGGGCGTATTGGTCTGCTGCGGCGTTCCCATGAAGCTGACGGAAGAAAAATAGAGCGGAGGCGGCTATGGAAAAGAGCATCAAGGATCTCAAAGAGGCGTTTGCCGGCGAATCCCAGGCTAATCGGAGATATCTGGCCTTCGCGGAAAGGGCCGATCGGGACGGGTACCCCCAGGTGGCCCGGTTATTCCGGGCTGCGGCCGAAGCCGAGACGGTCCACGCCCTGAATCACCTCAGGGCCTTGAAAGCCATTCAAGCCACGGCGGAGAATCTTAAAGAGGCCGTGGCCGGGGAAGTCGCCGAGTTCCAGCAGATGTATCCCCGGATGATTGCGGACTCCCAGGCCGAGGGCCACAAGGATGCCGAACGCACCTTTACCTTCGCCAACGACGTGGAAAAGATCCACGCCGCGCTCTTCAAAAAGGCCCTGGAGACCATGGAGAAGAAAGAGTTGGTGGATATCTTCGTGTGCTCGGTGTGCGGCTACACCGTGGAAGGCGAAGCGCCGGACAACTGCCCCATCTGCAAGGCCGTGAAAAAATTATTCCGGCGCATCGAGTAGCTCAAACCGGCGGGAGAAAGGCGGTCGGCCGATTTTCTCCCGCCTCACCCAGCCCTCGGCCACCGCACCCTCACCCGACCACCTTCCCCGTTTCGGGGGCGCCACCCTCTCCCTGCAGGATGTCCAGAGCCCGGTGGGCCGCCACCTGCTCCGCCCGTTTCTTGCTGCAGCCTTCCCCCCGGGCCAGGGGCACGTCTTTGAGGCGCACCTCCACCTGGAAGTGGCGGGCGTGGCCGGGACCGCTTTCAGCCATCAGGTGATATGAGGGCGATACCTTGTGGCGGGCCTGGGTGAGTTCCTGGAGGGAGGTCTTGAAGTCCTGCCAGGGCTGGGTTGATTGCAGCAGAGGGGTGAACCAGCCTTCCGTCAGGAGCGCCGCCGCCTTAAGGCCGCCGTCCAAATAGACCGCGGCCAACACCGCCTCCAAGGCGTCGGCCAGGAGAGAAGGTTTTTCCCGGCCCGCCTGCCGTTCTTCCCCCCGCCCCAGTAAAAGATGGGGCCCCAGGTCCAGGTGCCGGGCCAGGGTCGCCAATTGCCTGGCATTCACCAGGGCGGCCCGGGCCCGGGACAGATCGCCTTCGGAACTCAGGGGGAACCGGTCCAGCAACAAGCTGCTCACCGCCAGGGCCAGGACCGCATCCCCCAAGAACTCCAGCTGCTCATTGCTGGGGCCGCTCCCCGGATTTTCATGGGCATACGAACTATGGCGCAGGGCCTGCTCCAGCAATCCCAGGTTCTTGAAGCGATAGCCCAGGCGCTGCGCCAGACCCTCCAGCTCCTGGCGCCTGCCGGGGTCCAGGCCGACCTCCGGGGGCGCCATTATTAATGCGCCTCCGGTTTCTGAGGGTTGATATCATATTTCTTATAAAATTCCATAAGTTACCCTATTTGCCCAGAAAAATTAAGGGTTTTCGCCGAATAAAATCAGGGAAAACCTAATTGTCAGGAACCTTAAGCCCTTATATCTTGTCTATAACCTCACGTGCCAAGTCGACCCCGGTCGCGCCGATGGCTGAGGTGAGATACCTCCGATGGGAAGGAGAAGTCATGGAAGCCCTCATACAGGTGATGGAGACCACGATCGCAACCCGGGACCCGTACACGGTGGGTCACCAGCAGCGGGTAACCCGGATGGCCTGTGCCATTGCCCAGGAAATGGGGCTCTCCGAGGCTCGCATCCAGCAACTGCGGATCGCCGGCCGGCTTCACGATTTGGGTAAGATCGCCATCCCCACGGGCCTGCTTTCCAAGTCCGGTCACCTTACCCCCCTGGAATTTGCCCTTATTCAAACCCACCCCCAGGTGGCCTTTAATATCCTGAAACCCATCACCTTACCAGGCGACACCGCCGAGATTATTCTGCAGCATCACGAAAGGCTGGATGGCTCCGGTTATCCCCGGGGTCTGAAGGGCAATGACATCCTCCTGGAAGCCAGGATCCTGAGCGTGGCCGACGTCGTGGAGGCCATGTGCTCCCATCGGCCTTACCGGCCGTCTCTGGGCCTGACCAATGCCCTGGAAGAAGTCTCCCGCCACCAGGGGGTCCTCTATGATCCCGCGGTGGTGCAAGCCTGCATAAAACTCTATGGGCAGAACCCGGCAGAGCCCGATCCGTTGACCGTGGATGTGCCCCCCCAGGCGCCCACCGTCGACCCGCCTTCGGTGCCCCAAAATTTAGCCGCCAGAATGATGGAATTACCTCAAGAAACCAAAGACAAGCCGTCGATGTGGGGCAGGTTATTACAGAAAGAGCATGGCTCCTGGACGCAAAGCGGCACGGTTTCTCTGATGGCCTGGCTCATGATGGTGTCCGTCCGGGGCATGTAAGGTTCGAGCTCTTTCGACCTGCCCGTCTCTGGCGGTCGTCGTCCGGCCAGCGCGGCGCGTGCGCCCTTCCGCCACTCTTTTAGCCTTCCCGCAGGTTAAGTTTCGCCGCCACCGGCTCGGTCAGGATTTTCTGGCTGATGCCCCGTCCCAGGGCCACCCGGCCACCGTTGATCCCCACGATGATGAGGCCGCGATTATTTTGCAAAACCTCCACTTCCCGTCCCAGGTTGAGGCCCATGGCCAGCAGCCGGGCGCGCAGATGCCTGCCGCCATGGTAGCCGGTAATTATCACCCGCTGGCCGGCCTGGACCTCGGCCAGGGAGTTTTGTAAGAGTCCGACTTCATCCGCCATAATTTTGAGGTCCTTTGTAAATTTTGCCACGCTACTCCGCCTCCTGGCAGGTGGCGCAATAGCCGTGTACCTGTAATTGGTGGCCTTTAATCCGATAGCCGTATTCCCGGGCCAGTTGTTCCTCCAGCCGGTTCAGGGTCGGCTCCTCGAACTCCAGGATTTCGCCGCACCTCAGGCACCGCAAGTGGCAGTGATGGGCGTGGCCGTAAATGTGTTCATAGTGCCAGTGTCCGTCGCTGAAGTCCACCTCCCGGACCAGGCCGCAGTCGATGAGCAACGGCAGGACGCGATAGATGGAGGCCTTGGAGACCTTGGTGCCCTGGTTCCTGAGGCGCAGGTGGAGTTCGTCCACGTCAAAGTGCCCATGAATCTCAAAGATCTCGCGCAGTATTTCTTCCCGCTCCGGGGTGCGGCGCAAGCCCCGCTGGCGAATATATTCCCGGAATACCTGGATTTCCGATTTCATCACCGTGCACGAATCAAGGTGGCAATTTTATTGAGAATCAATTACAATAATAACCCATTGCGGGGAGATGTCAAGCAAATTATCGAAACCGGCGGGACGCGCGGGGCCGGGTGGGTTGCGGATTCCCATTGACGGGCCAAGGCAGCCCGGTTTATGATAAACGCGCACCGCGTGCGACCCGGATCTCGTCGGTGCTGGCTGGCTCGGCATCATCCCGAGCCGCTGCTGGTGGATGCCGGGTCGAAACTCGACGGCCCTGAACCGGCCCATCCTGGAGACATTGCGGCGGCGCCGTGCCACAACCCAAACTCCCCCCTACCCCGGATCTGACTTCCCAGCCCCTGGAGACCCTTGAGGGCGCGGTGGAACGTCTCACCTTCGCCGACCCGGAAAGCCACTACGCCGTGGTGCGCCTCAAAGTCAGGGGCCGCCGCCAGCTCGCCACCGTGGTGGGACCGCTCGCGGCCGTCAAGGAAGGGGAGCAGCTCCATCTCAAGGGCCGTTACGAAGTGCATCCCAAATGGGGCGAACAGTTCCGGGTGGTATGGTGGTACGCGGTCCTGCCGGCCACCGTGGCCGGCATCGAAAAATACCTGGCCTCGGGGCTCATCAAGGGCATCGGCCCCGAACTGGCCCAGCGCCTGGTGGCCAAATTCGGGGCCGAGACCCTGACGGTCATCGACGACCAGCCGGAGCGCCTGGCGGAGGTCCCCGGCATCGGGGCGAAACGGGTGGAGCAGATTCGCCAGGACTGGCATACCCATAAAGCCGCCCGGGAGGTTCTGGTGGCCCTTCAGGGCCTCGGCGTGGGTCTGAGCATGGCCACCAAGATCTATCAGCAATACGGCGACCAGGCGGTGGAGGTGGTGACCACCAACCCCTACCGGCTGGCCCTGGATATTCACGGCCTGGGGTTTCTCACCGCCGATCGCCTGGCCGGCCGCCTCAACCTGGACCCCCTGACCCCGGCGCGCCTCGCCGCGGGGCTGCTGCACATCCTGGACACCATGGCCGGGGAGGGCCACGTCTACGTGCCGGAAGAGGTGCTGCTGCACCGGACCGAGGAATTGCTCCAAGTGCCGCGCGTCCCGCTCGTGACGGCCCTACATGACCAGGCCCGGGAAGGGCGGGTGGTGCTGCCGGAGCTGCCGGCAGGCCGGGCCGTTTACAAACGCCCCGCCTGGGTGGCGGAAACCGGGGTGGCCCAGTCCCTGGGCCGCCTGCTCACCGCCGCGGGCAGTCATCCCCCCCTGCACCTCGAGGACCTCATCGCTCAAGTCCAGCAGCAGCGCGGCATTGCGCTCTCCCAAGAGCAGAGTGCGGCCGTGGCCGCGGCCCTCAAGGACAAAGTGCTGATCATTACCGGCGGCCCCGGCACCGGCAAAACCACCATTGTCAGTTGCATCCTGGATCTTTTCCAGGGGCTGGGGGCCCGGGTGCTGCTCATGGCTCCCACCGGCCGGGCCGCCAAGCGCCTGACCGAAACCACCGGTATGGCCGCCACCACCATCCACCGGGCCCTGGAGTTTTCCCCCCAGACCGGCGGCTTCCGCCGCACCCCGGCCGACCCCCTGAAGGCGGAAGTGGTGGTGGTGGATGAGACCTCCATGGTGGACACGTACCTGATGTATCATCTGTTGCGGGCCGTGCCGGCCTCGGCCCGCCTCATTCTGGTGGGGGACGCGCACCAGCTCCCGGCGGTGGGGCCGGGCAACGTCCTGAAAGACCTGATGGAATCCGGGGTCGTCCAGGTGGCCCGTCTCACCCACATCTACCGCCAGGCCAAGGAAAGCCTCATCGTGGTTAACGCCCACCGCATCAACCAGGGGGCCTACCCCGTCCTGCCCCAAAAATTCGGCCAGGGCGACTTCGTCTTCCTGGAACTGGATGACCCCGAGGCCATCAAGGCGAGGCTCTTGGACCTGGTGGCCGAGGAACTGCCCCGGCGCTTCGGCCTGGACCCCTTGCGGGACGTCCAGGTGATCACGCCGATGCACCGGGGCCCGGTGGGCATCCAGACCCTGAACCATGAGCTGCAGCAGCGCCTCAACCCCGAGAGCGACCGCTGGTCCTGGGGGGGGCACCTCTACCGTCGCCATGATAAGGTTATGCAACTCCGGAATAATTATTACAAAGAAGTGTTTAACGGCGATATCGGCCAGGTCTGTGGCTTTCTCACCGCCACCGGCCAGCTCCAGGTGGATTTTGACGGCCGGGTGATCACCTATGATCCCGGGGAACGGGAGGAGCTCACCCTGGCCTATGCCGTGACGGTGCACAAGGCCCAGGGCAGTGAATTTCCGGCGGTGCTCCTGGTGCTCACCACCCATCATTACATGATGTTGCAGCGCAACCTGCTGTACACCGCACTCACTCGGGGGCGCCGCCTGGTGGTGATACTGGGCAGCAAGCGGGCCATCGGCATGGCCATCAGCAATGATCGGCCCATCCGGCGATACACCCATCTGGCGGCCCGCCTGCGGGAAACCCTGGTCCCGCCAACTGTGTAAAAATGCTTGACAATGACGGCTCGCAAGGGCACAATCAATAACGTTGGGGGTTACATGTGGTAACGGATCTGTTTAATACTCTGGAACAGAAATTGGAACTGGTCCTGGGCCTAAATGCGAAATTAAAAAAAGAGACGGCCGCATTGCAAAAAAGCCTGGGAGAAAAGGAACAAGCGCTCAAGGAAGCGGCAGCCACGCTGGCCAAGGTCTCCCAGGAGCGGGAGATGATCCGCCAGCGGATTGACAAGATCCTCAACCGCTTAAAAATCATTGATACGGGAGAATCGGTATAAACTCTGACCAGGAGCCCACACCGGTGACCGTGGAAATATTAGGCCGCACCTTCACCTTGAGGGGCAGCATGTCTTTGGAGAGCCTGCATGCCGTGGCGCGGGAGGTGGATGCCAAGCTCCGGGAACTGCAGCAGGCCTTCCCCACCAGGCCTTTGAGTGACCTGGCAATTCTGGCGGCACTGAACCTGGCATATGAATGCCTGGAGAGCAAGGAGGACTACAGACAACTTCAAGGGGAAATCGAAAAGCGGTCCAGACATCTGATCCAGATGCTGGAGGCATATAATGCTGCTTTTCTCTCCGGACCTTGACGGTGCGCCGCAGTCCGGACAGAAAAGACATGGGGTGAGCGAAAGGACGACAGGAACTTATTCCGGGCGGCAGTAAAACCACGCACCGGTCAGAAATATTGACCCAGGCGGAAACCAGCACTGCGGGATCGTATCCCGGCTGCTTACAGGATAAAATTTCATGTTTTAGGGGGACAACGCCAAAACCTAGCCAGGAACTATACCTGTGATAGTAAAGAAATTATAAAGTATGAGATTGTTCGCTGGTGGCCCATTACCAGCCTGGCTTTGAACCCCTTCCGCCCCCAAGTACCCCTGTGGCCCCTCCTGCCACCGCTTTCCCCTTTGCCCCTGCCGGGTTTATGAGTGCGTAACCTGATGGTCCCGAGCGCCTTCGGGGGCCCGTATCAGTATGAGCGCAATCATCATGGGTAAAAAGGAATTTACATGACCATCATATATTTTTTCGTAGAGATTATCCTGGTATGCGTCGGCTTTGTGGCTGGCTTCTTCTATCGCAAGTATGTGGTGGATCGCCACCAGCAGTCCCTGGAGGCGCTGGGGAAAAAGATCCTGGATGAAGCCCGCAAAGACGCCGAGAGCATCAAGAAAGAGGCCAAGCTCCAGGCCAAGGACCATCTCTTGCAGATGAAGATGGACTTTGAAAAGGAAACCCAGGAGCGACGCCATGAACTCAACCAATTGGAACGCCGCCTGCTCCAGAAAGAGGAGCACCTGGAGAAGAAAGGGGCGCTCGTGGACGAACGGGACACCGAACTGATCAAGAAGCATAAACAGCTCGTCCAGCAGGAGGAGGACCTCAAAGTCCAGACCGAAGAGTACAACCACCTGCTGGCGGAGCAAAGCGCCCGCTTGGAGCAACTGGCCGGCATGAGTGCCACCGAGGCCAAGGAATATCTCCTCCGGACCATGGAACGGGAAGTACGGGGGGACGCCGCCCGCCTGGTGAAGCGCGTCGAGACCGAGGCCCGGGAGCACGCCGACCGTAAGGCCAAGGAGATCATCGGTCTGGCCATCAAACGCTATGCCTCGGACTACGTGGCCGAGCAGACGGTGTCCGTGGTGCCCTTGCCCAACGAAGAGATGAAAGGCCGCATCATCGGCCGGGAAGGCCGCAACATCCGCGCCCTGGAAGCCGCCACCGGCGTGGACATCATTATTGACGATACCCCGGAAGCCGTGATCTTAAGCGCTTTCAACCCGGTGCGGCGAGAGGTGGCCCGGCGCAGCCTGGATCGCCTCATCTCCGATGGTCGCATCCATCCCGGGCGCATCGAAGAGATCGTGGAAAAAGTCACCCAGGAACTGGAAGTCAATATCCGGGAGGCGGGCGAGGAGGCGGCCTTCGACGCCGGCGTCCACGGGCTGCACCCCGAGCTGGTCAAATTCCTGGGGAAGCTGAAGTTCCGGACCAGCTATGCCCAGAACGTCCTGCAGCACTCGGTGGAGGTCTGCTACCTCTGCGGCATCATGGCCGCCGAACTGGGGCTCAACGTCAAGCATGCCAAGCGGGCCGGATTGCTCCATGACATCGGCAAGGCCGTGGACCAGGAGGCCGAAGGCGTCCACGCCCTCATTGGCGCCGACCTGGCCAAGCGCCACGGCGAGTCGCCCAAGGTGGTGCACGCCATCGCCGCCCACCACGAAGACGTGCCCCCGGAGAACATCCTGGCCGTGCTGGTGCAGGCGGCGGACACCCTCTCCGGAGCGCGCCCCGGGGCCCGCCGGGAGATGCTGGAGACCTACGTCAAGCGCCTGGAAGACCTGGAGAAGGTGGCCTTATCGTTTTCCGGCATCAGCAAGTCCTACGCCATTCAGGCGGGCCGGGAGATCCGCCTCATCGTCGAAAGCGAAAAAGTCAACGACGAAGAAGCCGCCCTGCTCAGCCGGGAAGTGGCCAAGAAGATCGAACAGGATCTCACCTATCCCGGCCAGATCAAGGTCACCGTCATCCGGGAGACCCGGTCGGTGGAATATGCCCGCTAAGGCCCTGAGGTCATGAATATCCTGTTCATCGGCGATATCGTGGGGGCCCCGGGACGGCGGGCGCTGGCGGAGCTCCTGCCCCGGGCCGTGGACCACTATTTCATCGACCTGGTGGTGGCCAACGGCGAAAACGCCTCGGGGGGAATAGGCATCACCCCCCAGGTGGCCGATGACCTCCTGAGCCAGGGGGTGGACGTGCTTACCAGCGGCAACCATATCTGGAAACACAAAGAGATCCTCCCCTATCTCGAAGACACCGACCGTCTGCTGCGCCCGGCCAATTACCCCCCGGAGACCCCGGGGCGGGGCTTCGCCACGGTGGAGACCGCCGCCGGCGAGCCGGTGGCCATCATCAACCTGGAAGGCCGGGTCTTCATGAACGCCATCGAGTGCCCCTTCCGGGCCGTGGACCGGCTCCTGGAAACTCTTCCCCCGGAAGTCAAGGTCATCCTGGTGGACATGCACGCCGAGGCCACCAGCGAGAAACAGGCCATGGGGTGGTACCTGGACGGCCGGGTGAGCGCGGTGGTGGGTACCCACACCCACGTCCAGACCGCGGATGAGCGCATCCTCCCGGGCGGCACCGGCTATATCACCGACGCCGGCATGACCGGCCCGGTGGACTCGGTCATCGGCATGCGACGAGAGATTATCCTGGAGCGCTTTCTGACCCAGCGCCCCCAACCCTTTAAAGTGGCCACCCAGAACCTGCAACTCCAGGGCGCGGTGCTGAAAATCGACCCCGGGGGCCGCTGCCGGGAGGTCATGCGGGTACAACTGCCGCTCAAAGCCTCCTCCACGGTATGAGCCACACTCTCTAAGTATTTCAGACCGTGCTGGCCTTCGCCTTCGCCTCCGCTGACGAGGTCGGGACGGAAAGCCACGGATCTCGACCAGACCGCCGGGTTGCCTGAAGAGGGCAATCCGGTTTTTTGTGGGTTTCCTCAAGGCATTTGTCAGAGATATTAAATATGATGTTTTTAATATTAACCATAGTTTCCAAGGAAAATCGATCGCGGGAATTAGGCTTCTGGAAGATAAGAGACCTGCCGCGAGGCGGGGTGCCGGAACAGGGGCATGCGGGTTTTCTAGGTACGTTTGCCTACGGGCAATTAGGCAGATTTACTCATGGACAGTCACTACCCAGGGCTTTAGCTTGCAGGTAAGCGTAAGATATTAAACCTTAACCAGTAAGGCCAAACCTGCCGTGGGACAGGGACGGAAAGCCGCGGGTCTTCATGAGACAGCCGGCTTGCTTGAAAGGAGCCTGGCTTTTTTGTCAGGTAGAGTCGTAATTACCTTATGACAAAATAAAATTTTCGGGAGGTGTTTAGGAGGGTAATCAAGGTGTAGGTAAGATGAATATGAAACTGACGCGTTGGAAGCGGAAGTTTCGACCTTGGCAATAGGCCAAGGGGCGCTATTTTCCCCTACCATATCTATCGCCCGCAAAAAACCAACCGAGGAAAGTAGGAGGAACTAACATGAAACGGTCACTACAAGCCTCACTTGCTGCGCTGGTGCTGGTTTTATGTATGGTGCTATCCCCGGCGCTGGTCAACGCAACTGTCACACTTACGGATTTAAACAGCACGGTTACGATCAATCCAGATTCTCAATCCGGGGCAAGCAGCTGGACGGTGGGTGGTGTTAACCAATTATACCAGCAATGGTTTTGGTACCGCCTGGGCCCGACTGGTGGTGAGTCATCTATCGATACCATTTCAGCAGCTACTGTGAACCAAACCACCAGAATAGCGGATATAAGCTACGCCAATGACTTGTTAGCGTTGCAAATTACTTATACGCTTACCGGCGGCACGACAGGGAGTGGAACTTCCGACCTGGCCGAGACCATCAGGATTACTAACAATTCATCCACTAGCCTCGACCTCCATTTCTTCCAGTATTCCGACTTCGACCTGGGTGGTTCTCCTGGAGGAGATACCGTCCAGATCTCGGCCGCCCATAATACGGTAGACCAGACCAAAGACGCAAGCACGTTGAGCGAGACGATCGTCGGTCCGACACCCAACCATTGGGCAGTTGGCACCTTCCCCGCCACGCTCAATACCTTGAACTCTGGCAATCCTACCACCCTTGATGATTCTGTTGGCCCCCTGGGGCCCACTGATGCGACCTGGGCTTTTGAGTGGGATCAAACCATAGACCCAGGTGGAGCCTTTATAATCAGCAAAGATAAACGTATCGCGCCGATACCCCTGCCGCCCTCGGCACTGCTGCTGGGCAGCGGCCTGGTGGGCTTAGTGGGCTTCGGCATCCGCAGGAGACAAGGTTAGCCTTGGCTTGACTGGAAAGGTTTCCGGCCCCCGGCGTGTTCGCCGGGGGCTTTTTTGTGTGGTCTGGAAAGGAGAAAGGCCTGCGCCCGGCGATTTTCCATTGATTAACGGCGTCCTCTGGTTTAAGAAATAAAGACAACCCTCCTGAAGAAATCACGGCATAAGGATATCCCATGAAAATTCACGAATACCAGGCGAAAGATTTGCTGAAACAATTCAACGTGCCGGTGCCCCAGGGCGACGTGGCCGCGACCTCCCGGGAGGCCCGGCAGGTGGCCGAACAGCTGGCCGAAGGTCCCTTTGTGGTCAAGGCCCAGATTCACGCCGGCGGCCGGGGCAAAGGCGGGGGCATCAAGATCGCCGCTACCTTGGACGAAGTGGAAAACGCGGCCGACCAGATCCTGGGGATGACCCTGATCACCCCCCAGACAGGACCCGAAGGCAAGATGGTCAACAAGGTCCTGGTGGAGCAGGCCCAGGACATCGCCCAGGAGCTTTATCTGGGCATGGTGGTGGATCGGGCCGCGGGCCGGCCGGTGATCATGATGAGTGCCGAGGGCGGCATGGAGATCGAAGAAGTGGCGGCCCGCACCCCGGAGCGGATCTTCAAGGAGGCCGTGGACCCGGCCGCGGGTTTCATGCCCTTCCAGGCCCGCAACCTGGCCTTCGGCATCGGCCTCAATCCCACGCTCATCCGGCCGGCCACGAGCTTCATGGATAATCTCTACCGCATGTTCACCTCGCTGGATTGCTCGCTGGCGGAGATCAACCCCCTGGTGGTCACCAAGGACGGGGCCATGTTGGCCCTGGATGCCAAAATCAATCTAGACGACAACGCCCTTTTCCGCCACCACGAGCTGGCGGCCATGGAAGACCCGGATGAAATGGACCCCCTGGAGCACGAGGCCCGGAAGCACCATCTCAATTACATCCGCCTCACCGGCAACGTCGGAGCCATGGTGAATGGCGCCGGCCTGGCCATGGCCACCATGGACCTGATCAAGGCCGCCGGGGCCGAACCCGCTAACTTTCTGGACGTGGGCGGCGGCGCCTCCGCCGAAATGGTGGCCAACGGCTTTCGCATCATCCTGGGCGACCCCCACGTCAAGGGCGTGCTCATTAACATCTTCGGCGGCATCCTGCGCTGCGACGTCCTGGCCAGCGGCGTAGTGGAGGCGGTGCAGCAGGTCAAGGTCAAGGTGCCCATTATCGTACGCCTGGAAGGCACCAACGTGGAACTGGGCCGGGAGATTCTGGCCAACTCCGGCCTCACCTTCACCGTGGCCACCGACATGCGGGACGCGGCCAAGAAAGTGGCGGCCCTGGTGGCTTAAAAACCGTTTTTGGTTTTTGGTTAAAAGCAAAGAAATATATATATAATAATGGCGTGAGTAATCACCCCCCTTATTATTTATCCGTATAGTCTTCGATTGTTTAACCCTTGCCGCAACGGTCATTCCTGGGATAATGCCATTTGTAGTTTCAAATGACACCCATGACAATTGTAACTTATTGAAATTAATCAAGGTTATTAACGAAAAACGGAAAACCAACAACGGAAAACGGTATAAGAGGTGTACCGATGGACAGATCCAAGGTGAACTTCGTTCTTGACGCCTTGATGTTCTTGTGTGTCATGGCCATGGCCGGCCTGGGCTTCCTGATGAAATACATCCTGCCGCCGGGGCGGGAAGTCGCGGCCCGATACGGCCGCAACTTATTGCTCACCTGGCTGGGGTGGGACCGGCACGATTGGGGCGATATCCACCTCTACCTGGCTTTTACCCTCCTGAGCCTGCTGGCCCTGCACCTCATCCTGCACTGGCACCTGATCCCCAGCCTGTTCGCCCGCCTGATCCCCCATCCCCGGCAGCGCTTCCGCATCGCCCTGATTTTTCTGCTCCTCGGCCTCTTGCTGATCTACTTCCCCTTCCTGATCACCCCGGATACGCAGCCCCGGGGCCGGGGCGGCGGCCGCCGTTCCCAGGCGGTCAGTCCTGAGGCCCGGGTGGCGGTGACGGTCCAGCCGGGGGGCGCGGCGGCGGCCCGAACCCCATAAAGGCGCCGGGTGGGGACCGGCCTGGTCCCCCGGCCGCGTGAAAATGTGACCTGCTGCATAAATTGACCGAATCGGGATAACACTTAGCCCCTCCCCATGGTCTTATAGGAAAACCCTTAAGAGGAAAATCCCTGGAGAGAGGTTGGCTATGATCAAGAGACTCATCCTGATGGTAAGTATGGTGGGGCTGTTGGCCCTGCTGGTGGCGCCGCACGACTGGGCCCAGCAGCAGATGCCCCCGGCGGCCCCGGGATCGGCCGGCGGCAGAGCGGCCCGGCTTTATAATCCCCAGGCCGTGGAGACCCTGGTGGGGCAGGTAGTGGCTGTGAATCGCCATACTCCCAGAAGACCCGGCCGCCCCGCCACGGTGAGCCTGGTTCTCCAGACCGCCCAGGGAACCGTGAAGGTGCATCTGGGGCCGGCGGACTATCTAGACCGGCAGGCGGTGAAACTGGCCGCCGGCGACCAGGTGGAAGTCAGGGGCGTGCGGGTCAACCGCCCCCGGGCCACCTGGTTTATGGCCGGCTCGGTGACCAAAGGCGGCCAGGTATTGCAGCTGCGAGATGAGGCCACCGGGCGGCCCCTATGGGCCCGGAGCCGGAGGCAGAGCCGCGCCAGCTAGAGCCAACCCCACGACCGGGCGGGCCGGCCGGGCGCCCGCCCGGTTACCCCCAGACCGGCGGGGCCCGCCGCCGGCAAAACTTCAGTGAACACCTAAAGAGTTCCCCCCCTTGAACTTCATTTTTGTCCCCCTAAATCCCTTTAAAAAAGGAATGACTTAGGGAAGGTCTGCGGAAAACCACGGCAAAATATGCATCAGACAATTTCCTGGACCTAACCCTGGTGGCCGGTTGGCGCCTGGTCCGGCCGACTTTGGTTTATCTCGATTCTTTCGGATAGTTGCAGGTGTAGATAAAAATTGACCAACTTTGGGAGATATGCGAAACTCAAGCGGGTTTAGCGCCACCGGGTGGCGGCCCGGAGCCCCGTCTTCAGCAAGATTGCCTGTACCGGCGCGGCCGCGGGCGGCCCAACCGAAGTCTGACTTCAGGGGGAATTGACGGCCCGAGATGAGTGCTGCCGGTCTTGGCGAAATCAAGGTGTTTGAAAGGTGAAACATGAGTGTTTTGGTTAATAACCATACCCGCGTCGTCGTGCAGGGGATTACCGGCAAGGAAGGCTCCTTTCATGCCCGGGCCTGCACCGAATACGGCACCAAGGTGGTGGCCGGCGTGACCCCGGGCAAAGGCGGCCAAAAGATGGACAAGATCCCGGTGTTCAACACCGTGGCCCAGGCGGTGGCCGCCACGGGCGCCAATACCTCCCTGATCTTCGTGCCGCCGGCCTTCGCCGCGGACGCCATCCTGGAGTCCGCCGCCGCGGGCGTCAAGGTGGTGGTATGCATCACCGAGGGCATCCCCACCCTGGACATGGTGCGGGTCATGGCGGCCATGAAGGATACGGACTGCCGGCTCATCGGCCCCAACTGCCCGGGCATCATCTCCCCGGGGCAGGCCAAGGTGGGCATCATGCCCGGCCACATTCACCAGCCGGGGCCCATGGGCCTGGTCTCCCGCAGCGGCACCCTGACTTACGAAGCGGTGCATCAGCTTACCTTATTGGGTATCGGCCAGAGCACCTGCGTCGGCATCGGCGGCGATCCCATCATCGGCACCAACTTCATCGATATGCTCGCCTTATTTGAGGCCGACCCCCAAACCGAGGGCATCGTGCTCATCGGGGAAATCGGCGGCACGGCCGAGGAAGAGGCCGCGGCATTCATTTCCCGGCACGTGACGAAACCCGTGGTAAGCTTCATTGCCGGCCAGACCGCGCCTCCGGGCAAACGCATGGGCCATGCCGGGGCCATCATTTCCGGCGGCAGCGGCAAGGCCGCCGACAAGATGGCGGCCCTCACCCGCGCCGGGGTCACCGTGGTGGCCAATATCGGGGATTTGGGCCAGACGGTGAAGACGGCAATGGATTATCGCGCCTGATCCATGAAGATCCTGCTCCACATCTGCTGTGCCCCCTGCACCGTCTATCCGGCGGAAGCGCTGACCGCTTTGGGGCACAAGGTGCGGGGCTTTTTCTTTAACCCCAATATTCATCCCTACCAGGAATTCGTCCGCCGGATTACCTGCCTGGAAGACTATGGGGCGCAAACCGGGCTCCCGATTATCTGGGACCGCAGTTATCACCTGGAAGAATTTTTGCGGAATATCGTGTTCCGGGAGCAGGAACGGTGCCGTTTTTGTTACTACCTGCGCCTTAAGGCCACGGCCCGGGTGGCCCGCAGCGGCAAATTCGATGCCTTCACCTCCACCCTCCTCTACAGTAAATTCCAGAACCATGAGATGATCCGGGAGTTGGGGCAGCAGGTGGTGCAAGAAGTGGGAGTGCCCTTTTATTACGTGGACTTCCGCCAGGGGTGGTCCGCCGGCATGGCCAAATCAAAAAAAATGGGCCTCTATAAACAGCAATATTGTGGCTGCATTTTTAGCGAACGGGATCGATTCTTGCATCCATCCAAACCGAGTATGGGTGACGGACTGGTCAGGAAATGAGGCCGGGAGAGGAGGAAAAATCCGGCAACGTCTGCCGGAAGACGACCACTGAGGCTCTCGCCACCGCCTCAGGAGACCGTTAAATTATTAAGGATTGGACCGGCATCTTACGATAACATGAATATGAATTCTCGCCTGATTTTGAGCAACCGCCGGGAGAACGTGAAGCTGTTACTGGAGTATGTTCGGACGTGGGCCGGGGATCACGGCTTGCCGGCCAACCGCCGGCGGAGCCTGGAGAAAGCCGCGAAAGAAATTTTTTGCCACCTGATAACCCATGCCTATCGGCCCGGCCAGCCGGGTGTGATCGCCCTGGCGCTCGAGCAAAAGGGGCCCCGGCTGCGCCTGCTGTTCGAAGACGACGCCGCGCCGCACAACCCCGCCGGCCTCAGCAGCCCGCCGGCGCCCGGAGACCCCCCCCAAGGCAACTGCGACTTCTATAATGGCCTGCAACAACTGGCCGAAAGTCTCGTTTATTATCGCACTGCGGACCGCAAGAACCGGCTGGTAGTCTTTCTGGCCTAAAGGCTGGGAGGCGGGACCCCGGGATGCGGACTGGTGGAGATGGGGGGCAAGCCCCCAGCCTGCCCCCCGGACCTGATCAATGGGCGTATTGCTGCGCTCTGCGAAAAGCCTCCTGAGCTTCCTGGGTCTTGCCCCGCTCCTTGAGAAATTCCCCTAAAAAATTCCAGCCTTCGGCGTAATCAGGCTTCAGTTGGACGGCCTTCCGTAATTCGGCTTCCGCCTCCGGGTAGTTGCCGGCCCGGGCCAGGGCGCTGCCCAGCAGGCTGTGGGCCTCGGCCCAATCCGGTTTGAGGCTGAGGGCCTGGCGAAAGGATTTCACCGCTTCGGCATCCCGGCCTTCACCGGCCAAAATGAGCCCGGATTTAAGATAATCTTGAGCCGCCCGTTCATTGGCGGCCTTCACTTTCTCGGCCACATTGCTGGCGAACCCTTGCGTACCGGCGCCCAAGGCCAGACTCAGCGTCACCAGCGTCACCACCATCCATCGCTTCATAGATTCTCCTCCCAGGGGAAGTTGAAAACTCCGAAAAACTTCGGTTAAGGAGATGGGAGGTAGGGGCGGGGCGCGCCCCGCTCCTACCACTCTCCAGCAAAAGGGTCGGGCATAACGTGCCCCTGGCCCCCTCCCTCAGAATTCATGGTGCCTGAGTTCGGCCCTGGGCCAGCGGCCCCACGGCGGCCAGGTACAGGGCCACCTCGTCTTGAGCGTCCACCTGAACGAGGCTCTCCACTTCGTCGTCGAAAAAAGCCCCCACCGGACAGACCCCCAAGTTCAGGGCGGTGGCGGCCAGCATCAGGTTCTGGCAGATATGGCCGGCGTCCAGAAACAGGTAGCGGACGGCCCGCTCCCGGTACTTCCAGCGGGCCCGGTTCAGCACTCCGGTCCAGATAAACACCGCCCCGGCGGTTCCCAGGAAGTCCTGGGAGAGGCCGGCGGCCACCAGGGGCTGGCGAAAGTCGCCGGCGGCCACCAGTTCCAAAGCAAAATCCAGGACCTGAAAATGCCAGATGCCCGGGGGCACGCCCTCGACCCGATGGACCGCCAGGTAGGTCTCCACCGGATACAGGGCCCCGGCGGACGGGGAGGCCCGGAAATGATCCCCGCCCATGGATGCGGTGATCCCCTGGGTGGTCCAGAGCAGCGCCGCGAGTTCATCCTGGGTCAGGGGCCGATCCCGATATTGGCGCTGGGAGCGGCGGGCGGCCACGGCCTGCCACAGGTCGGCAATGGGCCGGCCGGACTCGCGATTCAGGCTGAGGCGCTGGGCGGCCTCCGGGTATTCCTTATAGAGGGGCGCCCGGGGATAAGCCAGGCTCCTTTCCCCCAGGCTCCGCCGCCGATAGCGGGTCTCCTCCAGGTAACGGCGGCCAATGCCCGTCTCCGGCCCGTTCATGCGTTGCCCTTGCCCCGTTCTTCCCGACGGGGGCGGTTCCTCTCATAGATGATCTTCAGGCCTTTTAAGGTCAGGTAATCGTCCACCGTGTCGATGCTCTTGGTTTCCGAGGCGATGAGGCAGGCCAGGCCGCCGGTGGCGATCACCCGGGGGCCGGCCCCGAGGGCCTCCTTGATGCGGCTGACGATGCCGTCCACCAGCCCGGCATAGCCGTAAATGATCCCCGCGTTCATGCTGCTGATGGTGTCCTTGGCAATGATACTCTTGGGCTTGGCGAAGATCTCGACCCGGGGCAGCTTGGAGGCCTTGAGGAAGAGGGCCTCGCACGAAATCATCACCCCCGGGGCGATGACCCCGCCCAGATACTCGCCCTGGCGGGAGATCACGTCGAAGGTGGTGGCGGTGCCGAAGTCCACCACCACCACGGCCCCGTGGACCTGCTCAAAGGCGGCCACCGCGTTGACGATGCGGTCGGCCCCCACTTCCCGGGGATTGTCATAGTGTATAGGCATGCCGGTCTTGATCCCGGGACCCACCCACAAGGGCCGGACCTTCAAATAACGCTGGGCGAAGCCCTCCAGGGTGTTGTTCATGGGCGGCACCACGCAGGAAATGATCAGGTCGGTGCCCGGCTCCAGGGTCAGGCCCTGGGCCTGAAAGAGATTGCGCAGCAGGATGCCGAATTCGTCCACGGTGGCTTCTTTTTCCGTCCGGATGCGCCAGTCACTCAAGAGGCGGTCATCCTGATAGACCCCGATCACCGTGTTGGTGTTCCCCACGTCCATCACCACCAGCATGGCTCGGCCTCCCTCAGCTCAACACGGCTTGGAGCCCGTGGGCCAGATCCTGGGCCACCTGCTGGATCAGCGGTTCATCTTCACCTTCGGCCATGACGCGCAATTTGGGCTCCGTCCCGGAGTAGCGCACCAGGAGCCGGCCTTTGTCCCCCAGGCGCTTTTCCGCTTCATGGATGGCATGGCGGGCCTGGGGCAGGGTCTTCAGGTCTTTTCGCTCTTTGACCGTGACGTTGATGAGGATTTGGGGATATTTCTGCACGCAGGCGGCCAGTTCGGCCAGGGGCTTGTCCTTCCTGAGCATCACGGCCAGGAGCCGCAGGGCGGTGAGGATGCCGTCCCCGGTGGTGGTGTGGTTCAGGAAGATCACGTGACCGGACTGTTCGCCCCCCAGGTCATAGCCGCCCTTGAGCATGGCCTCCACCACGTAGCGGTCCCCCACGGGGGTGCGCAGCAGGCGGGCGCCCCGTTGTTTCAGGGCCACTTCCAGACCCAGGTTGGACATGACGGTGCCCACCACGGTCTTGCGCCGCAACCTTTCCCGCTCCAACATGTCCAGGGCGCAGATGCCCATAACGTGGTCGCCGTCCACGATTTCACCCCGATGGTCCACCAGGATGACCCGATCGCCGTCCCCGTCAAAGGCGACGCCCAGATCGGCTCCATGGCGTTTGACCAGGGTGGCCATGGTCTCGGGAGCGGTGGCGCCGCACTTGTGATTGATATTCTTGCCGTTGGGCCTCACCCCCAGGGGGATCACTTCGGCCCCCAATTCCGTGAAGATCTCCGGCGCGATCCGGTAGGTGGCGCCGTGGGCGCAATCCACCACGATCTTCAGCCCATCCAGCTCCATCTCTTTGGGAAAGGTGCCCTTGAGAAATGAGATGTAGCGGCCCCGGGCGTCGTCGATGCGAAAGGCCTGGCCCACGTCGGTGGCGGTGGGACAGGCCCCCTCCACCTCCGGTTGCGTCATCAGGACCTCGATGCGGGCCTCCAACTCGTCCGGGAGCTTGAAACCGTTGCCGGAAAAAAACTTGATGCCGTTGTCCTGGTAAGGGTTGTGGGAGGCGGAAATGACCACGCCGGCGTCGGCCCGCATGGACGAGGTGATGTGGGCAATCCCGGGGGTGGGAAACGGTCCCAGCAGCAAGACATCCACCCCCATGGAGCAGATGCCCGCCACGGTGGCGTACTCCAGGAGATAGCCCGAGATCCGGGTGTCTTTGCCCACGACGATGCGGTGCCGACCCGGGCCGTACTTGATCACATAGGCCAGGGCCCGTCCCAATTGCAGGGCCACGTCGGCGGTCATGGGATAGACGTTGGCCACCCCCCGGACCCCGTCGGTGCCGAAAAGTTTGCGTGTATCCGTCATGCTTGAGGATCTCCAGTCATCTCAACATTAGCCTGTGTCACTGATTGCTCATTTTTACCATAATTTACGGCAAATATCACTATCTGCGGCAGGCCGGGGGAGAAATCCCGGGGCTCTGATCCCGCCGCCACCCTGCCGCAACGCTTGGGCCTGGGAAATAGACCCTGGCCGCCCCCATCTGATTAAGGGCGCCGGTGCAGAGCGGGGCGTCTCAATGGCAGGTACTCAGTCCGCCTCCTCTTGCCAGTGGATGCACTGAGCCGGACACTGGTCGATGGCCAGTTGAATCTGGTCCTCCGGGGCCCCCGTCGGATTGATGACCTCGGAATGCCCCAACGACTCATTGAGGCGGAAGACGGCGGGACACACCGCCTCGCAATTACCGCAGGCAATGCACTCATCGGTATCGATCACCGGAATCTGCTTGGCCATGGTAAACCCTTTCTCAGCGGACTTGAATCGGCTGCGGCTTAAATGGGCGGGGCGATGGTGACCAGGAGGCGTAAATCGGTCCTGGCCCTCAGCCCATGGGGTTCAGCGATGTCGGAGACCACCACGTCTCCCGGTTTCGCCGGGAAGGCGACGCCATTTTTGCCCAGAAACTCTCCTTCGCCCTCGATGATCACCAAACTCACCTGGCCTTCGATGTCATGGGCATGCACCGGCAGTTCCTGACCGGCTTTGAAATTAAAATTGATGATTTTAAAATAGGGGGAGTCGTGCACCAATAACCTCTTGAAGGCCTGGTCGCCAAACTCACCGGCTTCGTACAGATTGACCTTTTTCATGGGATTTCCTCCTCGTGGCCGGCCCCGGGCTTAGCCCTGCGCCAACTCGTGGGCCGGGTGATGGTATTCCTCCTGTGTCCCCTAAGGCGTCTCATCGGCCCAATGGATGCATTGGACCGGACAGGCGTCGATGGCTTCCTGGATCTTGTCCTCCGGCGCCCCCGTGGGGTTCATGACCTGGGCGAATCCCAGGCCTTCGTTCAGCTGAAAGACCTCGGGGCAAATCTCCTCGCAGGTGCCGCAAGCAATGCATTCATCTTCCACCACGTAAGGCACATGGCCTGCCATCTGTTCTCCTCCCCCGCCCAGTGACGTGTGCCGTAAATACCTTTCATAAATCCAGAACCGTTAAACTCCCCCTCCCCTGGTGGGAGGGGGTTGGGGGGAGGGGGATAATTTAAGCAATTCCCAGAAATTGTCACCCCCACCCCAGCCCTCCCCCATCAAGGGGGAGGGAGAAAAATTCTGAAAACTTATTTAAGATAATCCTGAAACGGTACACTAGTATATTGTCATTATCAGCCGGTGGCGACGTCGGCGGCGCCCGCCAACCCCGGAGCGGTGTCCTGGAGGGCCAGCGTCACCCGATAGGTCTGGCCCTCGACATCCTTCGTGAGAGAAAACCCCAGGCGCTTCACCATCTCCAGCATCGGCTGGTTCTGGGCCAGGACGTCGCCGTGGAGGAGTTTCACCCCCTGCTCCCGGGCGATGCGGATGAGCCGCTCGACCAGCTTGGGTCCCAGGCCCTTGCCCTGCCAGGGGTCCGCCACGATCACCGCGAATTCCGCAGTGGAGCGGTCCGTGGCCATGACCATGCGGCTCACCCCCATCATGACCTCGGGACCCGGCGGCTGGCCGATGGCCATCAAGCCCAGTTCCCGGTCGTAATCGTTCTGGGTGAAGCGGATGAGCATTTCATGGGTCCATTTTTTGATCAGCTTGAAATAGCGGAAGTAAATGGTCTCTTCGGAGCACTTGCCGAGAAAGTCCGAGACCAGGGGTTCGTCTTCCGGTTTCATGGGGCGCAGCAGCACCGGGGTGCCGTCTCGAAGCATCCAGTGGCTTTCGTATTGGTTGGGATAGGGGGCGATGATGAGGTGCCGGGGGGCCGGCACGTCGGTGGGTTCGATGATCACCCGGGCATCCACCGCCACAAAGCGCCCCTTGATGACCAGCAGGGGGTTGAGGTCCAGCTCGACGATCTCCGGGAAATCCGTGACCAACTGAGAAATCCGCACCAGGATCTCCGCCAGCCTGTCCAGGTCGGCCGGGGGGGACCCGCGATAGCCCCGGAGTACCCGGGAAACCCGGGTCTTTTCGATGAGCCGCCGCGCCAGGAGCAGATTCAAGGGGGGCAGGTCCACGGCCGAGTCCTCGAGGACCTCGGTGAACACCCCCCCGGCCCCGAAGAGGATGAGGGGGCCGAAATCCGGGTCCCGCTTGCTGCCGATGATCAGTTCGCAGGTGGCTTTCTCTTCCTGGGTCTGCACCGTCACCCCTAAAATGGTGGCCGCCGGGTTCCGGGCCTTGACCCCCGTGGTGACCTCCTCAAAGGCAGCCACCACCTCTTTGGCGTTCCGGAGGTTGAAGCGCATACCGTCCACGTCGGACTTATGGCTGATATCCGGGGAATTGATCTTCAGGGCCACGGGAAAGCCGATCATCTCGGCTACCCCCGCGGCATCCGACGTGGAGGAGGCGGCCACCGTGGGGTTAACCGGGATGCCGTAGGCGCTCAAGATGGCCTTGGATTCCAGTTCCGTGAGCACCCGCCCCTGGCGCTTGAGGCACTGTTCCAGGAAGGTCCGGGCCTGCCGGGAATTCACGCTCACGTCTTGGGTCAGGCGAGGCGGGGTATCCTGCAAGAGCTCCAGATAGCGGGAGTAGAGATACATCTCCATGAAGGTATCCACGGCCTGCTCCGGAGTCTCAAAGGTGGGGACGCCGGCATCGTTGAGGATTTGAATGCCCTCCGCCACGTCTGCGCCCCCCATCCACACCGCGAACACCGGCCGCGCCTTGCCCTGGAGCTCCGGCGCCACGGCCCGGGCCACCCCCGTGGGATCGGTCATGGCCTGGGGCGACAGGATGATCACCAGACCCGAGAGCTCCGGGGCCGCCATGGCCGCCTGCACCGTCCAGAGATAGCGTTCCGGCGGGGCGTCACCCAGGATGTCGATGGGATTCCCCCGGCTCCAGTAGGGCGGCAGGAATTCATCCAACTGCTCCAGGGTTTCCGCGGACAGGGTGGCGGGCTCCATATGCCAGCGCCCCAGGGCATCCACCGCCATGACCCCTGGGCCGCCGGCATTGGAAATGATCCCTAGGTTGCCGCCGATGGGGCGCTTCACCTTGCCCAGGGCTTCGGCGCAGTCGAAGAGCTGGCCGATGGTATCCACCCGGATGATGCCGGCCCGCCGAAACGCGGCATTATAGGCCCGGTCCGCCCCGGCCATGGCCCCGGTGTGGGAGGCCGCGGCCTGGGCCCCGGCCCGGCTGCGCCCGGCTTTAATGATGATGATGGGTTTGATGCGGGACACGGAGCGGGCCGCGCTCATGAACTTGCGGTGCTGGGTGAGGTTCTCCATGTAAATGACGATGCTCCTGGCCTTCTCTTCGTTGCCCAGATAATCGATGAGGTCGCCGAAATCCACGTCCGCCATGGACCCCACACTGATGAAGTGGCTGAAGCCGATCTTCTTGGGGATGGCCCACCCCAGGATGGAACTGCACAGGGCGCCGCTCTGGGAGATGAAGGCCAGGTTCCCCGGCTGGGCGCAATGGGGCGCGAAACTGGCGTGTAACTTGGAGGAGGGGCACAGCAGGCCCAGACAGTTGGGCCCTAAATAGCGGATCCCGGCGGCTTGCGCCTCGGCTTTGATGGCGGCCTCGATCTCTTTGCCCGGCGACCCCACTTCTTTGCCGCCGGCGGAAATGATGATGGCCGCGCCGATGCCGGCCTCCCCGCACTCCCGCATGGCGCTGGGCACGTCGCGGATGGGGATGGCGATGATAGCCAGATCGATGGTTTCTTTGACCGCCGTCACCACCGGATAGGCGGGCCGGCCCAAAATTTCAGTGTACCTGCGATTCACCGGGTAAATCTGGCCCGGAAACCCATCCTGGAGCAGATTGTGGACCAGGGCCCGCCCGATGGTCCGGTCCTTCTCGCTGGCGCCGATGACCGCCACGGATTCCGGCTTGAAGAATGCATCCAGGGAAGACTTGCGCATGGGGTTATCCTCTGCCATCCGGCATGATCACGTGAGGGACTTTTCGCCGAACCCGGCGCCGCGGCCGTAAAAAATTGTCACCCGGTGGCGCCGGGCGCCGGTGCGGCCCCGGCCGTAGCGGGACAGGGCCGGGGACCACTTATGGGGCAAGGTCTCCCAATCCTCCCGGGCCCCGGTGGCGCCGCCGCCGGCTTCTCCCACCAAAATAAGATAATGCAGAAATGGCGTTTGGCAAATGCCGGCCACCGATTGTCCCGGCGGCGGCCAGGCATAGAGCACCACCTGCGGCTTGAACTCCCGGACCGCGGCCTGGGCATCGCCGGCCTCCACCCCGGGATAGACCGGCAGGCCCGAGACGAACTCGCCCTCACCCTTATCCAGGGACCGGAACGTCATACCTTGGGCGGCGCAGAGGGGGGCGAGCGCCGCGGTGAGATAACCCCGGCCGGCCCCCGCCTCCAGGAGCCGGGTCACCCGCAGGAGGTGAAGATAGCGCATCAGGGCCGCCACCCACTCCCGGGACGGAAAGAAATAGACCCCGGTGGCCCGGGACAGGGCCATGAGCCAGGCCGCGTCGTCCGGGACCCGGGCCGTTAGCTCCCGCCAGCGGGCCTCGGGGAGCAGGTAGTCCAGGGGGCCTTCTCCCGGGGCGGGCAGGCGCACCAGGTCCCGGGCGAACCGTTCAAAAGCCTGATGTTCCCGAAAGCTCAGGCCGGACGGCATGATTTTCTCCAATCCCTTCCGAAAGGCTTAACCCAAGGTCTCCGCCGGGCTCATAGTACCCCCGGAGAGGCAGTTTCGCCCGCTGAATATCACGTGCCTGCATGGTCGCGGCCCGGCCGGCCTCATTTCCCCGGATACCGCCTAACCCTATCCTAACACTTCAGGCGCATAAATAAAGGCCAGGCTGCTTTTGTCTTGAAGTTTCTAACAGTTTTGAAATAATAGGGACGATCCTGCCACCAGGGTTCCCAGGGTTAGTTTCTGACAGCACTTCACGTAGCCAAACCATGTCCAATCCCGCGCCAGCATTGACAGAACCCCAGGACTTAACCCCTGCCAAACCTGCGGCGCCGCTTCTGGCGGCCGGGCGGCTTCACCTTCCCGGCTGGCTCGGCGGCATGCCGCGCGCCGCGATTTTCCCGGCGCTGCTGGCCGTGCTCCTCATGACCAGCAGTTGCAACTCCTCGTCCAAGACCGTCAGCCGGCCCCTGTGCATTGCCGGCTCCACTTCGGTGCAGCCCTTCGCCGAAAAATTGGCGGAGATCTATGTGCACCGCACCCCCGGCGCCCGCATTGACGTCCAGGGCGGCGGCTCCAGCGCCGGCATCTACGCCGCCATCCACGGGGCCGCGGACCTGGGGGCCTCCTCCCGGGAACTCATCGGCAAGGAAAAAAAGCTTATACAAATTCCCATTGCCTATGACGGCATCGCCGTTATCGTCCACCCCAGCAATCCCCTCACCAACATCAGTCTGGCGCAGATCCGGGAAATCTTCAGCGGGGCCGTGACCAACTGGAGCGCCCTGGGATTGTCGCCCCATGAAATCGATTTGATCACCCGGGAAGAGGGCTCCGGCACTCGGGAAGCCTTCGTACATCTGGTCATGGGCAAGGGGGAGGTCACCCCGGCGGCCATGGTGCAGGACTCCAACGGCTCGGTGCGGGAGATCGTCGCCGGCGACCCCTACTCCCTGGCTTACATCTCCGCCGGCCTGGTGGATAACCGGGTCAAGGCCCTGGCCATCGACGGCGTCCTCCCCACCCGGGACAACATCAAAAACCATACCTATAAACTGGTGCGCCGCTTTCTGCTGGTGGCCCGGACCCCGCCCGCCGGCTCGTGCCAGGCCTTCTTGAATTTTGTCCTGGGCCCCAACGGCCAGAAGATCCTCGAATCTGAGGGCCTGGTGGGGGTAAAGTAATGCACCGGGAAAAATTCATCGAACGGGTGCTCTTTGTCCTGGCCCTGTCTGCCATCGGCTCCCTGGCCCTCATCACCATCTTTATCTTCCTGGAGGGCTTTCCCCTCATCGTCTCCACAGGGCTGAAAAACTTCATCCTATCCAGCCACTGGGCCCCCACCAAGGGCCATTTCGGCATCCTGGCCATGATCATCTCTTCGGTCCTGGTCACCCTGGGGGCCATGGTCATCGGCGTGCCCCTGGGCCTGTCCTGCGCCATCGTGCTGGCGGAGTTTTCTCCCAAGAGCCTGAAGCTGGTGCTGAAGCCCACCCTGGAGCTGTTGGCCGGCATCCCGTCGGTGGTGTACGGCTTTCTGGGGGTGGTCTGGCTGGTGCCCCTTATCCGGAACTATCTGGGGGGCCCTGGACTGTCGCTGCTGGCCGCGGCCATCATCCTGGGCATCATGATCCTCCCCACGATTATCAGCATCTCCATTGACGCCCTCTCGGCGGTCCCGGACCTCTACCGGGACGGTTCCCTGGCTCTGGGGGCCACCCGCTGGCAGACAGTGAGCCGCGTGGTGCTGCCCGCGGCCTCCTCGGGGATCATCACCGCCATCATCCTGGGCATGGGCCGGGCCATCGGCGAGACCATGGCGGTGATCATGGTGGCGGGCAACGCCCTGAAGATCCCCACCTCCATTCTGGACCCGGTGCGCACCCTGACCAGCAATATCGCCCTGGAGCTGGGCTACGCCGCGGGCCGCCACCGGGAGGCCCTGTTCGCCACCGGCATCGTGCTGTTCATCATCATCATGATCCTGAACCTGAGCGCCACCCTGATCACCCGGCGCAGGTAGATGATATCGTTTTTCGTTTTTGGTTAAACCTGCGTGGCTGGTAATACAGCCACCCCAAACAATGAAAATCTTTTGTAGGGGCGAGCCGGCGGCTCGCCCTATGGCCGGACCAATTGAAAGACCCATTTGCTGATTATTTCATGCTCAGCCTTTGAAAGGGAAAATGGGCTAAGTTCGTGCGACTCGACCCCCATGTCACCCAGCGCCTGGCCAAAGCGCTTCTCTGGAGCCTGACCGGGTTCACTCTCCTGATCCTGGTGTTCATCATCGTGGACATCTCGGTGAAAGGCCTGCCCCAGGTCACCTCCGGGTTCCTCTTCCAGGAGCCCACGGACATGGGCCGGGCCGGCGGCATCTTCTCCACCATCGTCGCCACCGCCTATATCACGGCCCTGGCCATCCTCCTGGCCTCTCCCCTGGGCGTGGGGACCGCCATTTACCTGACGGAATACACCCGGGAGGGCTGGGCCACCCGAATCATCCGTTTCGGGGCCGAATGCCTGGCCGGGGTGCCCTCCATCATCCTGGGGCTCTTCGGCTTCGTCCTGTTCGTCATGAAACTGGGCTTCGGCTGGTCGGTGCTCTCCGGCGGCCTCACCCTGGCCATCATGGTGCTGCCCATCATCATCCGCACCTCGGAGGAGGCCATCAAGGCCGTGCCCCGGGACTACCGCACCGCCTGTTATTCCCTGGGGATGAGCCAGTGGCAGACCGTCACCCGCATCGTGCTGCCCAGCGCCCTGCCGGGGATCACCACCGGCATCATGCTCAGCGTCGGCCGCTCCCTGGGGGAGACCGCGGTGCTTTTGTTCACCGCCGGGGCGGCGCTGCGCACCCCGGTGTCCCTGTTTGATTCCGGCCGCACCATGGCGGTGCACTTCTATATCCTGGCCCGGGAAGGCATTTCCATGCCCAATGCCTACGGTACCGCCGCGGTCCTGGTGATCTCCATCCTGCTCATCAACGTGGGCGCCTATACCCTGATGCAGCGGCTGATGAAAAGGTACAGTTGAGGTTTAAGAGGGTTTTAAATTGTGAATTAATGCAGCTTATCCTTACTGGTGAGGCAGGATTGGTGGGGCGGGCCTCCGTGCCCGCCATCAATGGGAGGTTAAAAAGAGATGAAATGGGTTAATTTAATATCTCTAATTCTGGATTTTATCGGGTTTGTTTTTATTTCTTTATATCTGTTCTCTATCCCAAAGCCTTTGAAATTCGTGTTTGATTCCCCTTATGGAATAATAACAGATCGTCAGCTAATTGCCGATGCAATTAATAAGATTACAAGAGATTTCGACCTTATTTACAAAATGCGATTTGGATTTGTTATCTTAATTTGCAGTCAGATAATAAAATAGGGAATGTGGTATTATAATTCCGTCAAGGCAAATTAGATAGTTTGCACGGGACCCTCTATGGGGGCTTAAAATTAAATTGACTTTTTATTGGTGGGGCAAGCCTCCGTGCCTGCCGTTAAAAAGGTCTTTCCTAGTGAAAAAAGATGAACTTATAATTTATAAGCGGAGACTTCCTCATTGGCGGCTGGAAGGGTCTGTCTATTTCATAACCTGGCGCCTCCACTCCTCCCAATTTGAACTGAATCCCGATGAACGTGATATTATAGCCGGAGCCATTAAACATTTCGATGATGATAGGTATGATTTGATAGCTTTTGTGGTTATACACGATCATGTTCATGTCTTGGTAAAGCCTGTCGAAAAATACGGATTAGCGCAATTAGTGCATTCATGGAAATCTTTTACGGCTAATCGCTTACAACGCCAATTTAACCGGCGAATGTGCGTATGGTAGGATGAGTATTTTGATCGAATTGTTAGAGACGAAGCCGAGTTGCTGGAAAAAGCCCAATATATAATCAACAATCCGTTTAAGGTATGGCCAGATATTAAAGAGTATCAATGGATCGGCGGAAAACTGATTGAAGAGGCGGGCACGGAGGCCCGCCCCACCTAAGAATTTATATGAACGACCAGCCTCCAGACAAGATCCGTATCGAAGACCTGTCCTTCTTCTACGGCGATTTTCCAGCCCTGGACCAAGTCACCCTGGCCATCCGGCCCCGGGAGATCTTCGGCCTCATGGGGCCGGCCAAGAGCGGCAAGTCCACCCTGCTGCGGGTGTTGAATCGCATGTGCGACCTCATCCCCGGCATTCGGGTGACCGGCCGGGTCCGACTGGACGGCGAAGACATCCTGGCTCCGGATTGCGACCTGGTGAGGCTGCGGCGGCGGGTGGGCCTGGTTTTGAGCCGCCCCACCCCCCTGCCCCGCACCATCTTCGAGAACCTGGCCCTGGCCCCCCGGTTGGCCGGCAAACACCGCCGGAGCGATCTCGACAATCTGGTGGAGGCGAGCCTCAAGGCGGCCCGCTTGTGGGACGAAGTCAAGGACCGCCTCCAGGATTCGGCCCTGAAGCTCTCCGGCGGCCAGCAGCAGCGTCTCTGTCTGGCCCGCACCCTGGCCATGGAACCCGAAGTCATCCTGCTGGACGAACCCACCAGCGGCCTGGACCCCATTTCCACCGCCAAGATCGAAGAGACCTTGCTTCAATTGAAAAAGCAATATACTATCGTGCTGGTGAGCAACAACACCAAGCAAATCGCCCGGGCCACCGATCGGGTGGCCTTTCTGCTGATGAGCCAGATCATCGAGATCGGGGACACCAAGCGGGTCTTCACCGTGCCTGCCGACCAACGCACCGATGACTACATTACCGGCCGCTTCGGATAATGACACCCCGGCGCTGCCGCCGGACATCATCCTGCTTCGGCGTCTCAACCTTTTTTATGATGCCTTCCAGGCCCTGAAGGATATTGACGTCGCCTTTCCCCGCCAGACCATCACCGCGCTCATCGGCCAGTCGGGCTGCGGCAAATCCACCCTGCTCCGCACCCTCAACCGCATGAACGACCTCATCGAGGGAGTGCGCATCACCGGCGAGGTCATCATCGACGGCCAGGATATCTTCGCCCCCGAAGTGGTCCTCACCCAGTTGCGCAAGAAGGTGGGCATGGTCTTCCAGCGCCCCAACCCCTTCCCCCTGTCCATCTACGACAACGTGGTCTTCGGCCCCCGCCTCCACGGCCAGCCCAAAAAAGCCGAGTTGGACGAGATTCTGGAGCGCTCCCTCACCGCGGTGCAGATGTGGGACGAAGTCAAGGACCGCCTGCGTGTCTCGGCCCTTTCCCTCACGGAAGAGCAGCAGCAGCGCCTGTGCATCGCCCGGGTGCTGGCGGTGGAGTCCGAGATCGTGCTCATGGACGAGCCCTGCTCGGCCCTCGACCCCATGGCCACCCTGCGCATCGAGGAGCTCATGCAGGAGCTCAAGCGGCAATACACCATCATCATCGTCACCCACAACATGCAGCAGGCGGCCCGGGCCTCGGACCTCTCCGGCTTCATGTACCTGGGGGGACTCATCGAAATCGGCCTCACGGCCGACATCTTCACCCGGCCCAAAGACTCCCGGACCGAGGACTATATCACGGGGAAGTATGGCTGATTATTAAATAATCCTGGTTCACCGCTGGCTCGCGCCCAGATCATATTCCTCAATTTGCAAAAACTTCCTTAACCTTTTCCCGCCGACTGTCTTCTAATTCAACAAATCCTGTTTTGCAAAATTCCTTCCGGAGGGTAAGCGAATGAACCTTAACAGATGGTTGAGCGTTTTCCTGATGCTGGGCCTTATCCTGGTCTTAAGCCCCCTGGGCGCCCAAGCCGACCCATATCCACCTTTTGACCCCCACCCCAATTATCACCGCCCCCATGGAAATGCCTATGGG
>JBAVUP010000149.1:0-2851 GCA_049696835.1 Desulfobaccales bacterium | reverse complement strand
AGGCCAAGCGCCTCAAGGTCCTGGAGGATGAGAACCGGCAGTTAAAAAGGCTGGTGGCGGACAAGGAACTCATCATCCAGACCTTGAACGAGATCCTTAAAAAAAACTTTTGACTCCCGCCCAGAAGCGGCAGGTGATCCAGGAGCTGCGGCAACAAGGCCTCTCCCTGCGATTGGCGCTGGACCTGGTGCAGATGGCCCGGGCCACCTTTTACCGGCAAGGCCGGGGACATCCGGAGGCGGATGGGCTGAGAGCGCGGATTCGGGAACTGGCCCACGCCCAGGCCTCTTTTGGCTATCGGCGCATCACCGCGGTGCTCCGGCGGCAAGGCTGGCGGGTCAACCCCAAGCGGGTTTATCGCCTGTATCGGCAGCTGGAACTGCAAAAACCAGTTAGCAAAAAAGGGCGGCGGAGACTGAAGCGGCCGGTGCCCTTCGAGCCCTCCGAGGCCCTTGCTCCCGGCCAGGTGTGGGCGGTGGACTTCGTCGAAGACAAGTTGGTCTCCGGGCGGAAACTGCGGATTCTCAACGTGCTGGACATCTTCAGCCGCTATGCCCTGGGTTCTCTGGTGGAGCACAGTATTACCGGCGCCCTGGCGGCCCGGCACCTGGAGGCGTTGTTCCTGCGCTACGGCGCGCCCCGGGTACTCAGAAGAGACCACGGGCCGGAGTTTGAGTCCCGAGTCTTTAAAAAGGTGCTGATGGCCTGGCGGGTCCAGGATGAACCGGTGCCCAAAGCCCAACCTTACGACAACGGGCACCTGGAGAGCTTCAACGGCTCGCTGCGGGATGAGCTGCTCAACGCCGAACTGTTTTACGTCCTGGGTGAAGCCCGGGCCAAAATGGAGAGCTGGTTGCACTGGTATAATGGGGAACGTCCCCATCAGAGCCTGGGATATCAGACCCCGCTGGAGGTCTGGGAAACGACCGCCCCTCTGGGGGCTCCGGTCGCTACGCTCCCTCCACCCCCAGAGGGGCTGCTGGGTAAACTGAGCCATGGTTGCTTTAAATCAATCCTCTCATAAAAAGTGTCTCACTTTTGGGGGCATCTCACTTACTCTTACAAAAATACAAAAAACTCCCCCGCGCCCCCTCCCCCAATCCCTTAAGGGGGTGTAATAAAGTTGAAATCTTGCCAGTTCGCGACGGCCAAGGTATGATGGACCCATGGGACGCATCTGGGAGTGGCGGGAGGAGGAAGCAGATGAGTTCTGGGACGAAGCCCGGAAGGTCCTGAAGAGAAACGGCATCCTGGCGGTGCCCACCGAGACCTTTTATGGTCTGGCGGTGAACCCCTTCCGGGAGGAGGCCTTAGCCCGGCTCTTTGCGTTAAAGGCCCGGGGCCCGGATAAACCGGTGCTCCTCCTGGTGGACGGCCCGGAGATGCTGCCCCGGGTGGCCCGGGAGGTACCGGCGGTGGCGGTCCGGCTCATGGCGCGATTCTGGCCGGGCCCCTTGACCATCATTTTTCCCAGCCAACCGCGGCTGTCCCGGCGGCTTACCGGCGGCACCGGGACAATCGGGGTGCGCCAACCCCGGCAGCGGCTTACCTGCCGCCTGATCACCGAACTGGGGTTTCCCATCACCGGCACCAGCGCCAATCGTTCCGGGCGCCCGCCCCTGGCCCGGGCCGCGGAGGTCGCCCGGGAATTCGGCGATGGCGTGGACCTGATCCTGGAGGCGGGGCCCTGCCCCGGGGGATTGCCGTCCAGCATTGTGGATATCAGCACCTTTCCTCCCCGCCTGGTGCGGGCCGGGGCGATTCCGCCGGCGGAGCTGGCGGAGATTATACCTGAGATGGAGCGGATTCCGGAAGTGAGGGGCGCACGGTGAAAGATCCGGTGGTCGTAGGCATCGATCTGGGGGGCACCAATGTCCGCCTGGCCCTGGTGAGCCCCGAAGGCAAGATTCTCTTCCGGTGGGAACGGGCCACGGCCTCCATGCCCGATCAGGAGGCCCTGGTGACCACCCTGGCCGGGGATCTGGCTGCGGCCGCAGGAGAAGCCCGGTCCCGGGGCTGGGAGATCCAGGGGGGCGGCATCGGGGTGCCGGGGCGGATTTTGCCCCGGGAAGGCCGGGTGGTTTTTTCCCCCAACGTACCTGTTTTAAATGAGTGCCCTCTGATTGCTCGCCTGAAAACCCAGATAGCCTGGCCCCTGTTTCTGGAGAACGATGCCAACCTCTTCACCCTGGGGGAGCACTGGCTGGGGGCCGGCGCCGGCCATGAACATCTCCTGGGCATCACCCTGGGAACCGGGGTGGGGGGCGGACTGATCCTCAATGGCCGGCTGTGGGTCGGCACCGAGGGCACCGCGGGGGAGATCGGCCATATGACGGTGGACCCGGAGGGCAAAAAATGCCACTGCGGCAATCGGGGCTGCCTGGAGACCATGGCCTCGGCGTTCTGGACGGTGGCCTGGGTCAAGGAACAATTGGCCCAGGGGGCGTCATCCTGGCTGCGAGAACTCTATGAAGCCGATCCCGACGCCATTCAGGGTGAAACCCTGGTGCTGGCGGTATTGCAGCATGATCCCCTGATCCAACGGGCTTTTGACCGAGTGGGTAAGAGCCTGGGACAGGCCATTGCCGGGGTGGTGCACCTCCTGGGAATTTCCCGGGTGGTTATCGGCGGCCGCTTTGCCCGGGCCTGGGAGGTGTTTCAACCCTCCCTGGCGGAAGAACTGTACCGGCGCCTCACCCTGTTTCCACCGGAGGTGGTGAACATTACTCCGGCTCAACTGGGAGACGACGCCGGCCTGGTGGGGGCCGCCCGCCTGGCCTGGCAGGCTTTGGAAGGAAAATGAATTTTGAGGGGAGGACCGGGGGACGGCAAGTCCCCCGCCCTCCCCTCA
>JBAVUP010000148.1:0-4606 GCA_049696835.1 Desulfobaccales bacterium | reverse complement strand
AGTCCCACCTGGTCAACAAGTACGTGTGGAAACTGGCTCCCGGCGAAGTGCTGGGCGGCTCGGCGCCGGTGTCCTTCGCGGCGGGCTACGGCACCTTCTGCATCATCCCCTTTGCCGGCGGCGGCTCTATCTCCCTGTTGCCCAAGTTCACCCCGGACGAGATGATGAGCACCATCGTCAAGCACAAGGTCACGGTAGTCACCGGTCTGCCCACCGCTTACCGGAAACTGCTGGAAATGCCCAACTTCAAGGACTACGTCATCAGCGGCGTCCGCATGTACACCACCGGCGGCGACGCCTTGACCGGCAAGACCCTGGCCATGTGGCAGGCCAAGACGGGCAAGCCCATCTGGGAAGGCCTGGGCGGCACCGAGATGATGCACCTGGTGACCTCTAACACCATGAGCGACATCCCCATGCCCGACTCCATCGGCCGGGCTCTGCCCGGCTTCGAGATCAAGGTAGTCCGGGAAGACGGCACCACCGCCGGCCCCAATGAGGTGGGCAGCATGCTGATCAAGGGCCCCACCGCCACCCTGTACTGGAAGCCTTACATCCAGGACAACAAGCTCCTGAAAACCATGAAGAAGGGCATCAAGGACGGCTGGAACATGATGGGCGACGCCGTCATGATGGATAAAGACGGTTACATCTTTTTCCAGGCCCGGGAAGACGACATGATCAAGTCTTCCGGCTTCCGCCTGGCCCCCACCGAGATCGAAGACGCCATCATCCGGCATCCGGCGGTGCGGGATGACGCGGTAGTGGGCATCCCCGACGAGGTCCTGGGCCAGAAAGTCGTGGCCATGGTGGAACTGGAACCCGGTCACACCGCCTCCCAGGATTTGGCCAGCGACATCATCAAATCCTGCCTGGACGTGCTGGGCATGTACAAGCTGCCGCGGGAAGTAGTGTTTATGGATGCCATCCCCCGGACGCCCACCGGCAAGATCCTCAAGAAGATACTGCGGAAGGACTATCCGGAGATGCCCGGTAAGTATGTACCCAAGGTAAAATAGGTCATACCTCTCTCCGGGGGCGGCAACGCCCCCGGAGCCTTTTTAGACGGAAATGCCTTGCTCCGGCAGGGCATTTTTCTTTTATTTTTCTGGTTCTCGTCCCCAAGTTGTACTTGGGGACGCACTTGAGGCCCAAGCTAAGCTTGGGAACGAGATAAAGAAGGTAGCGCCGCCGCCCTCGGCGGTCCTACAGGCCAGAGGCCTGTGCCACTTTTCTTTTTGCCTTTGCCTGACTTTGTGATTTAATATACCGGGTTTGTGAAAAGGAGGGCAAAGCTTTGCCTAATGTAGTGGTGGTGGGCACCCAATGGGGCGATGAAGGCAAGGGGAAGATCGTCGACCTCTTGACGGAGCAGGCCCGATTGGTCGTGCGTTATCAGGGCGGCAACAACGCCGGCCATACCCTGGTGGTGGGCGGCGAAAAGTTCATCTTCCATCTGATCCCTTCGGGGATCCTGCATCCCGACACCGTCTGCCTCATCGGCAACGGCGTGGTGCTGGACCCCGAGGTTTTCCTGATGGAGGTAGACCGGCTGAAGGGGCGGGGCCTTGCCGTGGGGCCCGAGAATCTCCGCATCAGTGAGCGCACCCAGGTCATCATGCCGTACCACAAACGCATCGATATCGCCCGGGAAAACGCCAGGGGAGCCGCCAAGATCGGCACCACCGGCCGAGGCATCGGCCCCTGTTATGAAGACAAGGTGGCCCGGCGGGGCATCCGGGTGGCCGACCTCCTAGATCCTGAGGTCCTCACGGCGAAGGTGGCCGAGGTGCTCCCGGAAAAGAACTTCTACCTGGAACAATTCCTCCAGGACGCCCCGTTCTCCCAGGAAGAGATCTTGACGCCTTATCTGGAGATGGGCCGGCGCCTGGCGCCTATGGTGACCAACGTCTCGGTGCTGCTCGCCGAGGCGGTGCGCCAGGGCGACAACATCCTCTTCGAAGGGGCCCAGGGCACCCACCTGGACATCGACCACGGCACCTATCCCTTTGTGACTTCCTCCAACCCGGTGGCCGGCGGCGCCTGCACCGGCGCCGGCGTCGGGCCCAACCAACTGCACCAGGTCCTGGGCATCGTCAAGGCCTACACCACCCGGGTCGGTGGGGGGCCTTTTCCCACGGAATGCCTGGATGAGATCGGCGACCATCTGGTGGAGTGCGGGGTGGAATTCGGCTCCACCACCGGGCGGCGGCGGCGCTGCGGCTGGCTGGACGCGGTGGTCCTCCGGAATGCCGCCCTCTTGAACGGCCTTACGGGGTTGGCCGTCACCAAGCTGGACGTGCTCACCACCCTCAACCCGGTGAAGATCTCTGTGGCTTACGAGGTTGACGGCGTGCGCCGGTTGACCTTCCCGGCCACCATCCAGGAACTGGAGCGCTGCCGGCCCATCTATGAGGAATTGCCGGGCTGGATCGAGGATATTCGAGGGGTCCGGCGCTTTCAGGACTTGCCGCGGGCCACGAAAAAATACCTGTCCCGGCTCGAGGAACTGGTCCAGGTGCCCATCCAGCTCATTTCCGTGGGTCCGGACCGGGAAGAGACCATCGTGGTCCAGAACCCCTTTGGGTAAAAATCCGGCACCACCGAAGGCAAACCCTTCATCTGACTTTTTTTAAGTGCTTACTCATCGTTTTCGTCACTCAGATTAAGCTGATGAAATCAGGGGGGGCGGAAAAATCATGGAGGACAGCCGCCCCGGCTATCCTCCATCCTTTTTGAGAAAAATCCCCATGGTTCAGAGCCCTTTATATGAAGGAAGTTTCTGATTTAGTAAGAAAAATTCTTACGAAGGAATCGAAGTTTTCCCGACTTTCCCAAATGGCCGGCTAATGCTATATAAAAAGCTGAGATTCATGCAGAGAGGGCGTGGAATCAGGGTTAAGGGCTAGAGGCCGCCATCCGGCGAACGTGAACCTGTAAAACCGCCGCCCCGGCGGCGCCACCTAACCAAGGCGGAACCGCCCCGGGCGGCGGTTCTGCATGGCCTTCCCCCGGACAGCGTCAGCAACTCCCTTAACAGATTCATGAGATCGAAAACCTTGAAATGGCCTATCTAATTATTACTATCAAACACAAGAACCATAATTTCCCCATCGTTAAAGGGCAAAACCATGATTGAAATCCGCTTTCATGGCCGCGGCGGCCAGGGCGCGGTGACTTCGGTGGAACTGTTGGCCCTGGCGGCCATTGAGGAAGGGAAGTTCGCCCAGGGTTTCCCCAGTTTCGGTCCGGAGCGCCGGGGCGCCCCGGTGCTGGCCTTCTGCCGGGTGGACACCAAGCCCATCAAGCTGCGCTGCAAGATCCTCAATCCCGACGTGGTGGTGGTGCTGGATGCCTCGCTGCTGCAGATTCAAAATCCCCCGGCAGATTTGCGGGAGGATGGCCTCATCATCCTCAACACCCCCAAGACCGCGGCGGAAGTCCGCCAGGAATACGGCTATACCCACACCCTGGCCCTGGTGGACGCCAACAAGATCGCCCGGGAGGTGCTGGGAGTGCCCATCGTCAACACCACCATGATCGGGGCCCTGTTGCGCGCCACCGGGGTGGTCAAGGTGGAGACCATGGAGGCCCCCTTGAAGGAACGCTTCGGGCCCCTGGCGGTCAAGAACTTTAACGCCCTGAAAGTGGCTTATGAGCAGACCACCATTGAGGAGCGACGGTCGTGAGCAAAGCATGGGATCAGCTAACCTGGCAGGAGATTGAGATCGGCGGCGTCCTGACCGAGCCGGGCACGGCCCGGAACTACAACACCGGGGATTGGCGATCAATGCGCCCGGTGTGGGACAAGACCCGCTGCATCAAGTGCGGCATCTGCTGGACGGTGTGTCCTGAGGCGGGCATCTCCGAGGACGCGGACGGCTACTTCGAGATGAATACCTACTGCAAAGGCTGCGGCATCTGCGTTAAAGAGTGCGTCACCGGATGCATCCACATGGTGGTGGAGGAATTATAATGGGCGCCCCTAGCCTGAAACGCGTCGGTATGGAAGTCTCCATCGCGGTGAGCTACGCGGTGCAACTGGCTCGGGCCGAAGCCATTGCGGCCTATCCCATCACCCCCCAGACCCACATCGTGGAGCACCTGTCCTCCCTGGTGGCCAACGGCGAATTGGAGGCGGAATTCATCACGGTGGAGTCCGAGCATTCTGCCATGAGCGCCTCCATCGGCAGCGCCGCGGCGGGGGCCCGGACCTATACGGCCACGAGTTCCCAGGGACTGGCCCTGATGAACGAAATCCTGTTCATCGCTTCGGCCATGCGCCTGCCCATCGTCATGACCGTGGCCAACCGGGCCCTGTCCGGTCCTTTGAGCATCTGGAACGACCATGGCGACATCATGGCGGCCCGGGACATCGGCTGGATTCAGATCTTCGTGGAAAACGGCCAGGAGGCCTTCGACCACAGCGTCATGGCCTTCAAGATCGCCGAGGACCACCGGGTGCTCCTGCCCACCGTGGTCAACCTGGACGGCTTCATCCTCAGCCACGTGGTGGAAGCCCACGAGCTGCTGGACCAGGAGACTGTGGACCGCTTCCTGCCGCCGCTGGTGCCCTACCACAAGCTGGACATCCACAAGCCGGTGA
>JBAVUP010000147.1:0-11127 GCA_049696835.1 Desulfobaccales bacterium | reverse complement strand
GTTCATTCCTCTGGACTTGCATGTCTTTCAAACCTATTAATCATCGAGGCATAGGTTCCGCCTGATGCCCTCTGCGGTCCGGACCGAACTCACCCTGCCCGCGGATGCGAGATTGCTGCGGCTGGTGCGAGACCACGTGCGAGGCCTGGCGGATCTGGCCGACCTCCCCGAAGACCAGGCGGAACCTCTGGCCCAGGCCGCCTGCGAGGCCTGCCGGAACAGCATCGAACACGCCTTTGATGACGACGAATCCGGCACCATTACCCTGGCAGGAGAATTAACCCCGGCGGCCCTGACCCTGGTGGTGCGCGACCAGGGCCTCCCCTTCGACCAGAGCCTGGATCCGGCTTCCCTGCCGTCTGACCAAAAGACCCCTCCCGAAGCCAGTCGCTGCGGCCGGGGCTTGGCTCTGATCCATCAAGGCGCCGACGAGGTCCGCTGGATCAACCATGGCCCGGAGGGCAAGGAATTGCGCCTGACGAAATACCGCACCGGGGTATGCCGTCTAGAGCCGCCGTCGGCTCCCGCCCCCGGTCGCCATCACGAGGCGTCCCCCGAAGAGTGCGCGAAGCATTACACCATCCGCTTACTGCAACCCGAAGATGCCATCCGGGTGGCCCAGTTGATGTACCGGGTATACGGCTATTCCTATTCCAATGAAGATTTTTATTATCCCGAGCGTCTGGCCCACGACCTGGAAACCGGCACCCACGTGGGCGTGGTGGCCGTGGCCGACAACGGCGAGATCGTGGGACACGTGGGGGTGATGCGCCCGAACCGGGGGCCCCTGGCTGAGTTGGGGCAACTGGCGGTGGCGCCCGCCCACCGGGGCCAGGGGTTGCGGCAACGTATGGGAGACCGGTTGCAAGCCGAAATTCAGCGGCTGGGCCTGACCGGCCTCTATGCCGAGGCCGTCACCATTCATACCATCAGCCAGGAGGCCAGCGATGGGCGCGGCCTGCACGTAACCGGCATCAAGCTGCTGGATTGGCAGGCTCATTTTAAAAAGCTCCGCAATCATGAACCCGGGCCGGGTACCCGGCGGGAGAGCATGGTTTATTACTTCAAGTACCTGGCGCCGCCGGCCCCGGCGTTGATCTGCGCCCCCTCCCGCCATCGGCAGATGCTGGCGAAGATCTATGCGACCTTGGCTGTCCCCGTGGAATTTCTCGAGCCCAGCGGCCCCACGGGGCCCGGGCAGGTGGCGGTGCATTATGACCGGGACACCGGCGCCGGGACCATCCGGGTCAACCGCATCGGCCTCGATACCCTCCCGGAAATTGAGCAGGCGCGGCGCGATTTGTGCGACATGGCCGGGGCCGCGGTGATCGGCCTCGAACTGCCCCTGACCCAGGGAGTGACCCCTTTCCTGGCCGACGCGGCCGAGGCCGGCGGCTTCTTTTTTTCCGGGGTCCTGCCGCATAGCGCACCGAATGGCGACTTCTTGCGCCTCCAATACCTCAACGCCGAACTGGACCTGGACCGCCTCCATCTCGCCTCCCCCTTGGCCCGGGAACTCCTGAACTATATCCTGGGGGACAAGACGCGGGTAAAACAAAACCGAAAAAATTAAGGCCCTGTGAGGAGAAACGCGCAGGCCCCCCTGCAAAAATTGCTCATTGATCGAGGTCTTATTTATGGAAAATGCGCCAAATCGCCAAAACTGGCCGGAGAGAAACCCCAAAAAGGTTATTTTTCTCATTGTGCTACTGGCCATCGGCTGCATCGCCATTGTGTCCGAAAAGATCCTGGCCCTCAAGAACCATAATCGAATCAATCCCGCCGGCATTCAACGATACATTAAGCTGAGGGAGTTTAACCCCTTATATCGGGACGTCCTGGTGCCTAACGCCGACGCCATACGGATGTCTGACGGCCTGACGCAAAAACCCTTCGTGCTGCGGGTGGACCGCCAGGGCTTCATCATGCCCTCCAAAATCCATGACCACCCCGACCTGACCATCGCCTTTTTAGGCGGTTCCACCACTGAATGCGTCTATGTGGACGAAAATTTGCGGTTCCCTTTTCTAGCGGGGCGACTCCTCGAACAGCAGACCGGTCTCAAGGTAAATTCTTACAATGCCGGGCGCAGCGGCAACAATACCCTGCACTGCATCAATGTGTTGATGAACAAGGTGGTGAACCTCAAACCCGATATCGTCGTCCTGATGGAAAACATCAACGACCTGGCCATCCTGATGTATGATAAAACCTATTGGAATAACAACCCTTCCCGGTCGCCCATCATCGAGAAAAAACCGAATTTCAAAACTGTGGGGAAGGACCTGGAGCAGACCTTTCAGCTGGTCCGAAACCTGACTTTTCCCAACCTCGCCTGGGCCATCAGAGGCATCCTCCATGCCCGGGGCAAAGCCCACGGCGATGAATTCAAGGCCGACAGAGGCAAGAAAATCACCATCGACCAGGATCTGCTTGTCCGGGAATTTAGCTTGAATCTGCAAACTTTTATCAATATTTGCCGGGCCCGGGGCATCACCCCGGTGCTCATGACCCAGGCCAGCCGGTTTACGGACCACCCTTACCCCCTGTTAAAAAAGGCAATGCACCGCCTGGAAGTCAATCACGGAATTACCTATGCGGAATTTAAGGGCGCCTTTGACCGCCTCAATCAAACCATCCGGGAGGTGGGGGCGAAAAACGGCGTACTGGTGATCGACCTGGCCAAAGAGATTCCGCCGGTGAAAGAAAATATCTGCGACGTAGCCCACTTCAACGATCACGGCTCCCGGTTGGTGGCGGAAAAGATTGCGGCCCAGTTAAAGCCGGTGATTCCGTCTTTGATCAAAAAGCCTTTAGCCATTCAGGAGAAATAGGGTAGTATTAATTTATGCCTCTGGGATGCGCGGCCATCACCGAACGGCCTCCGGTTATCGCCTATATTGGGTTGGGGGCTAACCTGGGCGATCCCGAGGCGCAGTTACGGGAGGCCCTGGCGCGCCTGGACGCCGCCGAGGAAGTGGAGGTGACCCGGGTGTCCACGTTCTATCGGAACCCGCCCCTGGGGCCGGCCGATCAACCCTGGTACGTCAACGCCGCAGCCCGGGTGCGCACCCGCCTGGGCCCGGAGGAACTGCTGCGGCTGCTGCAGCAGGTGGAAGCGGCCATGGGGAGAGTGCGGGGAGAGAAATGGGGGCCCCGGCTCATCGACCTTGATCTGTTATTATATAATGGCGAAGTGATGGTTGCCCCCCACCTGGTGGTGCCCCACCCGGAGATGCACCGGCGGGTCTTCGTGCTGGTCCCCCTGGCGGAGATCGCGCCCCAGGCCAGGCACCCGGTGCTGGACAAGAGCGCCGGGGACCTGCTGGCCGAGTTGGACCCCAGGGAGCGGGCGGCATTGCAGCCGATTTCGCCTGATTGAGGATAGGTTCTGATGTTTCGCATCCTTGCCGGTTTGCTGTTGGGATATTTGGGTTACTGGATCATCAAAAAGGTGGCCATCTCCCTGGGCCTTTGGCCCCAGGCGCCCAAGCCTCTGGATAACCAGGAGCCGGATGTCCTGGTGCAGGACCCGGTCTGCCAGACTTTTATCCCCCGGCGAGAAGCTCTCAGGACGGAAAGAGGCGGCAAGGTGTATTTTTTCTGCTCCGAAGGCTGTTTGAAGCGCTTCCTGAGTGGTGGCGGCAAATGACTTATGATATAATAAGAGGTCTTTTATGAAATTCTTTATCGACACCGCCAAACTGGACGAGATTAAGGAGGCCCACAGCCTGGGCCTGGTGGATGGCGTCACCACCAATCCGAGTCTGTGCGCCAAGGTCGGGATTAAATCCGACCAACAATTTATAACACTTATCCGGGAAATTTGTGAATTAGTTCAAGGTCCGGTGAGCGCTGAAGTGACCGCCACCGATGCAGAAGGCATGGTCAATCAGGCTCGTTCTTTGGCCCAGATCCATGAATGGGTGGCGGTCAAGATCCCCATGACCCCGGACGGCCTCAAGGCCACCCGGATTCTGGCGTCAGAGGGCATCAGGGTCAACGTCACCCTGATCTTTCAGCCGCTCCAGGCCTTGCTGGCCGCCAAGGCGGGCGCGGCATACGTCAGCCCGTTTATCGGCCGCCTGGACGACATCAATCACCGGGGCATGGAGATCGTCGAGCAGATGGTCACCATTTTTGAGAATTACGGTTTCGATACCGAAATCATCGTGGCCTCGGTGCGCCACCCGCTGCACGTCCTGGAAGGCGCCCTGGCCGGGGCCGATATTGCCACCGTGCCCTACGGGGTGCTGATGCAGCTTTTGAAGCACCCGTTGACGGATATCGGGTTACAAAAGTTTTTAGAAGATTGGGAGCGCGCCCGCAAGTCCTGAGATGAGCCAGGTAGAGAACAAGAGCTGGGGCACCCCCAACATCCTGACCGGAGCCCGGATCGCCGCGGTGCCCGTGGTGATGGTGCTCCTGTTCTTTCCCGGGCCCTGGGCCAGTTTTTTCGGGGCCCTCTGTTTCCTGTTGGCGGGGGCCACTGATTTCCTGGACGGGTTTTTGGCCCGGCGCCATCGTCTGGTGAGCCGGCTGGGCAAGTTCATGGACCCCCTGGCCGACAAGCTGCTGGTCTCGGCCGCCCTGATCATGCTGATCCCTTTGGGCCGGGCTCCGGCCTGGATGGCCTTTCTCATCATCGGACGGGAGCTGGCGGTCACGGGCTTGCGGGGTCTGGCGGCCGCGGAAGGGATGATCCTGGCCCCCGACCGCTGGGCCAAGGCTAAGACCTTACTGCAGATGGCGGCGCTCACCGCCTTGATTTTACACTATCCCTATGACGGCATAAATTTTCATGGGCTGGGCATGTGGCTGCTCTGGCTGGCCCTCATTGCCACGCTGGTATCCGGCGTAAGTTATTTCCGGGCGTTTTTCCGCCAGTATCTGGAGGGCCAACTCCCTTGACAAACGCGCCCTCTTCAGAGACATTTAAAAAGCACTAATTTCGGAGGACGACATTGGCCAGACATTTATCCGCCATGAAGCGGGCGCGACAGAATGAAAAACGGCGGCTGCGCAACCAGAGCCGCAAGACCCGGGTGAAGAGCGTGGTGCGCCAGGTGCGCCAGGCAGTGGCCCAAAAGAGCATCGAAGAGGCCCAGGCGGCCTTAAAGAGCGCCATCCCGGTGATCGCCCGGGTGGCCGGCAAGGGCACCCTGCACTGGCGGGCCGCGGCTCGCAAGATTTCCCGCCTCACCCGGCAGGTCAACGCCCTGCAAGGCGCTTAATTCAGCAAGCAGTGAGCAGTAAGCAGTCAACGGGGACTGATTTTACTGCTCACTGCTTGCTGCTCACTGCTCACTGCTTATCCCGGACCCATCTTCAATAACGCCCATTCCAGCCAGAGCCGGGGACTGCCGGTGCTGGTCTTGAGATGAAAATCCACCTGGTGCAGGGCGTTGAGGTGGTTCTTCAGGGCCGCATCGGAGAAGCGGGCCGCCTGCTGGCTCAGGCGTTTGACCACGCCCTGGGGGAGGCCCAGGCTCTTGGCCAGTTCCGCCGGGTTGCCGCCCGCCCCTTCCTTCACCCGGATGAGCATCCGCACCTGCCGGGCCAGCATTCCCAGGATCTTGGCGGGGTGCTCCCCCAGGTCCAGGAGGTGTCCCAGGGACGCCAGCCGCCGGTGGAAACCGGGCTCCCCCAGGGCCTCCACCAGGGCAAAGATGTTGTAACTACGGCTATGGCTGGCCAACTGCGTGACCAGGGCGGGGGTGAGGGTGTGGTCCGCGCCCGAAAACAGGGCAAGTTTCTCCAACTCCTGGCTTAATTCCGCCAGATTGTCGCCCACGATCTCGACCAGGCGCTGGGCTGCGGCCAGGGTCAGGTTCTTGCCCTGGAGGCGGGCCTCCCGGGACAGCCACTGGTAGAGCTCGCCTTCCCGCAGGCGGTAAAAACCCAGGGCCGCCTCCTCCCGATACATCCGCCCCCACACCGCATGGTTCTCCACCTCTCTAGCCTTCAAGCCCTCGGCCAGGAGCACCACCCAGGCCCGGGGCGCGGGGTGGTCCAGATAGGCGGCGAGGGCCTTGAGCTGGGCCGCGGGGTAGGTCTCGACGCGGCGCAGGATGAGGAGTTGCCCCGGTCCCCACAGGGTGGCGGACCGGGACTCGGATAGAAAATCGGCCAGCTCCACCTCCTGGGCCTCCCGGATTACCCTGGTGGGGGGCTCGCCCGCCTTCTCCGTCAGCGCCGCATCCAGGCGCGCCAGCGCTCGGTTCATGAGGAACTCTTCGTCTCCGTAAAACAGGTAGACGGGCTTGAGGGCGTTGCGCTCTAAGTGGCGTTCTAAGATGGGGTGGGACATGGTTTTGATAGATTTTGGAATTGCTGAAAAAGAATTAAAGGGGGAAATGAATGATCTCGGTCAATTAAACTAACGACTACAATAAAACTAAATGATGGGAAATTATCTATATATGTTCGCTATTCAAGCGGATTGTGTTATTCTTTCAGGAACTTCTCTTGTTGAGGTAATAATGTATGCATGCTTTATCTGCAATCCAAAAAAAATTGAATCCCTAACTTCAGCTAAACCATGCTCGACATGGAAGGCACGGTTAATCGCCTCCAATCCTGGATTTCCTTCATCCAAGACAACAATTCTGGAAATCAATAACAATTCTTGGTTGGTTATACTTGACTTAAGTTCTCTTGCTAAATAATTAAATGATTCCTTATTATTAGATTCTAGCCACGATGCAGACACAACAATATCCCATTTATCCTCCGCCTCTTCCCTGAGGAATAATGCAAATAATTTAAAATTACCTTTCTCTTTAGACAATCTTGATTCAAGTACTTTTAATTTATCCAACAATTCTCTCATAATTGCCTCAATATAACTTTGACAGCGTCAATCATTAATTGGGCTTCTTGTCCGCTTGAAGAGCCAATTGGTTTATATCGCGCGTCCGGTTCCCATTTTGCCACTATTGACCAATCAGCTAAGAAATTTATCTTTATTTTACTTTCTGCACCAGATAGTTTAAGAAGTATGTCTAAATTATGGGTTTTAAAACTTTGGAGATTCTGAAACTCACTTTTTGTAGATGGAAATTCATTCCAGCGCAGAGTTTTGCAGATTTTATTTTTTAAACCGATTTCTATAGCATATCCGCAAAGATATATAGAACCATCATATCTATTGGCACGAAAAAGGGCCTCGGCATCTTGTAACCGGGCTATAGCGATAAGCCGCAATTCCTGTTTTGTAAGCATTGGACTCTGTTAATTATTAATAATTCATAATTTATTAAAAATCAACTGAATTACCCTTTTCAAATCACCAGCAGCACCTTGTCCAGGACCCGGTGGGCCATGGTGATGGCGGCGCGGCGGATGCCTTCGGCCCTAGTGGCTTCTCCCGAGTGGTAATTGGGGTCCACCACATAATCTTCCTGCATGATCTGGGTGTCCTTCCAGAGGACTTTGTCCCCCTTCTTCCGGCGCAGGGTCAACTCGACCCTCAAGGTCACCCGGCGCACGGTGGATTGGGTTACGCTGTTGAAGGCCACCGAGGAATTATCCATTGACTGCACCTTGCCTTCCAAGACCAGGTCGGCGTCCCGGTCGCCGGGGACGACCTTCACCGCTCCGGTCTGGGCGAAGGTGTTGATCAGGGCATTGGCAAAGACGGTCTCCAACCCCACTTCGGTGGTGCGGTTGGCGAACAGCGGGATGGCCAGGCTGGGCCGGGTCTGATAATCCAGCGACGACGCCGTGCCCACGGGCCGATAGCCGCAGCCCCACAGACTGAGCAACAACAACCCTAAAAACCCCAGGCGGCAGACAGCCATGCTTCTCCCTCTCAGACCACGATATTGACCAGCTTGCGCCGGGCCAGGATGACTTTTTTGGGCGGCTTGCCCTGGAGCCATTTGCCGATAACCGGGTCGGCCAGGGCCAGGTTTTGGATGTCCTCTGCCGTGGCTGAGGCCGGTACTTCCAGGCGGCTCCTGACTTTGCCGTTGACCTGGATGACCACGGTGAAGGCGGCGACCGTCAGGGCCTCGGCCTGGGCCTGGGGCCAGGGGACCTCCAACAGCGGGGTGGTATGCCCCAGGGCCTGCCAGAGTTCCTCGGTGAGGTGGGGCACCATGGGGCTGACCAGAAGCAGGATGGCCTCCACCGCTTCCCGGAAGACCCTCAGGGCGGTATCGTCTTTGGGCACATTTTCCACCGCCAGGTAGAAGGCGTTCACCAGTTCCATCACCGCGGCGATGGCGGTGTTGAAGTGGAAAGAGTCCTCGATGTCCTCGGTCACCTTTTTGATGGTAGCGTGCACCTTGTGGCGAAACTCCGCCAGCTCTGAGGACAATGCCGCCCCCGCACCGTGATAAGCCTCGACGCCCTGCAAGTCTGGGAGCAGCTCGTGCACCAGGTTCCAGAGGCGGTGGAGGAAGCGGGAGGACCCGGCTACCCCCTGGTCGCTCCACTCCAGGTCTTTCTCCGGCGGCGCCGCAAACAGGAGAAAGAGGCGGGTGGTGTCGGTGCCGTATTCGGCGATCAGGTATTCCGGGTCCACCACGTTGCCTTTGGATTTGGCCATCTTGGCCCCGTCTTTCAAGACCATCCCCTGGGTCAGGAGCCGCTGGAAAGGCTCGTCGATCAACACCATCCCCAGGTCCCGCAGCACCTTGGTGAAGAAGCGGGCGTACAACAGGTGCAGCACCGCGTGTTCGATGCCACCGATGTATTGGTCCACGGGCAGCCAGTAGTTCACCCGGGGCGGGTCCAGGACGCCCTCCTGGTAGTCGGCGCAGGCGTAGCGCAGGAAATACCAGGAGGACTCCACAAAGGTGTCCATGGTGTCCACTTCCCGCCGGGCGGGGCCGCCGCAGGTGGGGCAGGTCGTCTGATAGAACGACGGCAGCTGCGCCAGGGGGGAGCCGCCCTCCCCGGTAATTTCCACCTTAAGGGGCAGAACCACGGGCAGGTCCTTCTCCGGCACCGGGGTCAGGCCGCAGGCCTCGCAGTAGATGATGGGGATGGGCGCGCCCCAGTAGCGCTGCCGGGAAATGAGCCAGTCCCGCAGGCGGAAGTGGACGGCATGCCTGCCCTGTCCTTTCTCCTCCAGGAAAGCGGCGATGGCTTCCTTGGCCGCGGCGCTGGCCAGGCCGGTGAACTGGCCGGAGTCCACCAGGACGCCTTCGTCCTCATAGGCGCAGGTGAGGTCCGCCACCTGGAGTTCCTGACCCGGCGGCTGGATCACCACCTTGATGGGCAGGTCGTACTTCCGGGCGAACTCGAAATCCCGCTGGTCGTGGGCCGGCACCGCCATCACCGCGCCGGTGCCGTATTCCATGAGCACGAAGTTGGCGACATAGATGGGCAACCGCCAGCCGGTGACGGGGTTGACGCAGTAGCTGCCGGTGAACACGCCTTCCTTGGTGACCTCCTCCAGGACGCCCCGGCTGCGGTTCTGGGCCCGCCAGTACTCGACGAAGGTCCCCACCGCCTCTTCCTGGCCGGTGCCCCGGGCCAGGGCCAGGGCCTGGGGATGTTCCGGGGCCAGGCTCATGAAGGTGGCGCCGAAGAGGGTGTCGGCCCGGGTGGTGAACACGGTGAGGGGCTCGCCGCCGTTAGCCAAGGGGAAATAGATCTCGGCGCCCGGGGACTTGCCGATCCAGTGGCGCTGCATGGTGAGGACCCGCTCTGGCCAGTGGGTGAGTTGGTCCAGGTCGGCCAGCAATTCCTCGGCATAGGCGGTGATCTTGAAGAACCACTGGTCCAACTCTTTCAGGTGCACCGGGGAATCGCAGCGCCAGCAGAGGCCGTCTTCCACCTGCTCGTTGGCCAGCACGGTCCGGCAGGTGGGACACCAGTTGACCGGGGCCTTTTTTTTATAGGCCAGCCCCCGGCGGAACATCTCGATGAAGACCAGTTGCTCCCAGCGGTAGTAATCGGGATCACAGGTGGCCAGCTCCCGGGGCCAGTCGTAGCTGTAGCCCAGGTCCTTAAGCTGGCGGCGCATGTATTCGATATTGTCGTAGGTCCAGGCGGCGGGATGGAGCCCCCGGGCCATGGCGGCATTCTCCGCGGGGAGCCCGAAGGCGTCCCAACCCATGGGGTGAAGGACGTTGAAGCCCCGCATACGCTTGTACCGGGCCACTACGTCCCCGATGGTATAGTTGCGCACGTGGCCCATGTGGATGCGCCCGGAAGGGTACGGGAACATCTCCAACACGTAGTACTTGGGCCGGGCGGGGTCTTCCGTGGCATTAAACAGCCGCCGCGCCTCCCAGATCTGCTGCCACTTGGCTTCCAGGGGGCGGGGTTCGTAACGCGGGGTCATGCAACGCTCCTGCATACCAGTTCCTTAAAAATAAAAATTTATCACAGAAAGGTTTTCCCAGGCCACTGAATTATGACGAAAATTTCCGGGGACGAGGGGGAAGCCGAAAGGGACCTGAGCCGCCGGGAGGTATCGGGCCGGCACGAGATGACCGGGGTAGGCCTGATTGGTCACCGATACATATTTCATGTTAACTTTTCTTTTTTTCTGCTGTCCTAATAGGTAAGAAGCAGCAAACCGATCTGGGGGAGACTAACTGGAAGGAGGCTGAAAAAATGAGAAAACTCGTCGTATTCTTGGTGATCGCCACATTTTTATTCCTCGTATCCGCCGCTCAGGCCCAAAACCGGCGCGGGTCCGGAGGATGGGGCTACCATGGCAACCACAACGCTCAGGGCTGGGCGGCTAACCGGACCGGGGGGTGGGGACACAACAATTACCGTCCCGCCTGGGGGCATAGGCCCGGGGCCTGGGGACATAACAATTACCGCCAAGCCTGGGGGCATAGGCCCGGGGCCTGGGGACACAACAATTACCGCCAAGCCTGGGGGCAAAGGCCTGGGGGGTGGGGAAACTATAACTACCGCCAAGCCTGGGGGCAAAGGCCTGGTTGGGGAAACAACAACTACCAGCCGGGACAGGCGAATGGCTCCGGTTGGGGAAATAGCAACTACCGCCAGGGACAGACGAATGGGTCCAGCGCGGGAAATAACAATTACCACCAGGGATGGACGAATGGGTCCAGAGGGGTGTCATACACCCCCACCACCACCCCCACCACCACCACCACCACCACCAATGCATCGAGTCCCACTCCTGCTGTGCAA
>JBAVUP010000146.1:0-6593 GCA_049696835.1 Desulfobaccales bacterium | reverse complement strand
GGATAAGGCTCGCCGAATTTGACTAATTTGGCGGGCAGGGGTGCCCCGCAGACTTTCTCTATAAAAATTCAAAGGGCACAGCACGCTGTGCCCTTTACTTATGGGGGTTGGGGATGGGGGTTTGAGGAAAAGGGTAGGGGGCCTCTTTCGAATAAGCCCCCAGACCCTTCTCCCCGATTGATCTTCGCCTTACCCCTTCCGGCTTTTGAACTGGCGCACCTGGTACATGAAGGCCTCCAGGCGGGTGCGGGTGTGGGTCTGTTCCTGGCCGTCGTAGGCCAGGTTCAGGAAGGGGATGTTGTCGTGCTCTTCCCGGAAGCGTTTGAACAGGGAGTTGACCACGGTCCCCGGCATGCAGGTAAACGGCATGATGTTCACCAGGCCGCAGGCCCCCTTGCGCACGAAGTCCCGGGACTTGCCGATGCTCAAGATGGCCTCCCCTTCGAAGGAGGGGTGCAGGTAATCTTTGGCCAGCTCCAGGGTTTCGGGGATGGAGGGCTCCTTAAGATTCTTGATGCTGCCATGGAAGATCACCTCCAGGCGGTGCTCATCTTTTTTCTGGACGCGCTCTTCCAGGCAGACCGTGAGGAGCTCCCGGAACCGCCGGTTGAGCCTGGCCGTATGCTTGGAGGAATGAGTGACATAGAGGAGCCACTCGCCGATGGGGGGCATCCAAACTTCGCCGCCCAGGGCCTCAATCTCCCGCACCGCGTTCTCGTTGGAGAACTTATTGGCCCGGGTATAGATTTCTCCGACCACGCCCACCACGGGTTTGCCGCCGTTATGGCTCAAGGAGACGTCGTCGAAGGTCCGCCGGGCCTCTTTGAGGATGCCGACCACGTCGCCCCGGGTCCGTAACGCCTGGAAAACCTTGTGGAGGTAGTGCCCATAGACCTTGTCGGTTTCGCCGGAGATGGTTTCATAAGGCCGGGTTTCCCGGAGCTTCTTTTCCAGCAGGTCGATGGCCACCACCCCGTTCCAGGCCACCCGGGTGAAGTCGCCGCCCACCAGCCCCACTTCTTTGAACATGTTTTCGTTCTGGTCCGGGGAGTAAACCGGCACCTGGGGATAACCCAACTCATCCAGCACCAGGCGGTGGAAGCGGTGGTACTGACCGAAGCGGCAGGGGCCGTCGGCCGCGGGCATGAAAAAGGCGCTCTTTTCCGGGTTGAAATCCGGGCGCTGCACCAATTTGGCCAGGTCCCCGGTGGTGAGAATGAGGGGATAGCATTCCTTGCCGGAGGTCAGGCGGCGGCCCAGCTCCAGAGTCTCTGCGTCGGAGTCGGGCAGGGCTTCGGCTTCGCCGCCGCAGGCCTCGAACGCCGCCACCAGGGCCAGGGCCTGGTCGGTCATGGGAGGCAGATAGATCTTGCGCTTGAGATTGCCGGTGACCCGGTAACGGTAAGGGGATACCCGGGCCGGGGCCGGCTCCACCGTGACGTTTTTCAGGCTGTCCAGGAAGGCTTCCAGACGGGTGATGGCCCCCACGTCGGAGGAATGCTCGTCGATCTCGATTTCCAGGTAGGGTTTGCCCCGCATGCGGTCCTTGAAAAAGTGCTGGATGAAGGAGTCGGGGCCGCAGCCGAAATTGGTGATGTAAATGCCGTAGAGCCGGGGGTCCTGGCGGATGAGTTCGGCCACTCCCAGGATCTTCTGGCCGAAGCGCCAGTACATGGGCTTGATTTCATCAAGCTGGTCCACCTTGTCCACGGGCAGAAAGTCCATGGGCAGGGCCTGGACCCCCAACTGCCGCAGCTTGCGGTGCAGATTGAGATTCATCCCGGGGTCGAAGGCGTTGTAGGGCCGGCCCACCAGGACCATGAGCTTGCCGTCCGGCGGGAGGGTATCGAGGATTTCCCGGCCCCGGGCGCTCATGCGTTCATAGTAAGCCTGCTGGGCCGCCTGGGCCTTGAGCATGGCCCGGTTGACCCGGAAGGTCCCCACCCCCAGTTGCCGCCCTAAATCCTGCAGCCCCTGGCGCAATCGGCGTTTGCCCCGGCCGAAATAGAGCACCGGGAAGAGCAGTCGGGCGCCGTAGGCGGCGAAATCAATCGCCGTGGGCACGGTGTAGGCCAGGGATTGGGCCATGGGACAGACGACCCCGAAGCCGATGTCGGGGTGGGGATGGGGCAGGTCGATGACGCTGGGTAGAAAGATGCGCTTGACCCCGGCCTTCAGCAGGTCCAGGATGTGGCCGTGGGCCACCTTCACCGGATAGCAGGGCTCCGCCGCCAGGGCTTCCACCCCCTGGTTGATCACCTTCTTGTTGGTCTTGGGGGAGTAAACCACCGTGAAGCCCAGGTCTTCGAAGAAGGCCCGGAAGAAGGGCATGAGTTCCTGGAAGAACATGGTCCGGGGGATGCCGATGGGGCCGCGCTTGCCTTCTTTGGGAGGTTCCTCACCGTAAAGCAGGTTTTCCCGCTCCAGGAGCAGGTCGGCCAGGTCGTACTGCTTGGTGGCGCGGCCGACTTCGTATTTTTCGCAGCGGCTGCCGTAGAACAGGGGCTTTTCCCCTTCGATCTTGACCTGGCGAATCTCGCAGGTATTGGGGCAGCCGTTGCACTCAAAGGAAGTGACCTCATATTTCCGGTCAGCCAGGTCGAACCCCTTGAACCTGGAGATCTCCCAGTCCCGCTCCCGCATGGCCAGGAGGGCCGCGCCGATGGCCCCGGTGACGTCGTGGTGGGGTGGCACCGTGATGTGCTTGCCGCAAATGTGCTGAAACGCGGCCACGATGCCCCGGTTGGCCGCGGTGGCCCCCTGGTAGAAAATGTGGTGGCCGATGGGCCGGTCTTCCGCCACCTTGTTCAGATAATTCTGGACGATGGAGTACGACAGGCCGGCCACCAGGTCTTCTTTGGCCGCCCCCCGCTGCTGGTGGTGCACCAGGTCGGACTCCATGAACACGGTGCAGCGCTCCCCCAGGCGCACCGGGTTCTTGCTGGCCAGGGCCAGGTCGCCGAACTCGCCCTTGATGGATATGCCCAGCTTTTCCGCCTGTTCCTCCAGGTAGGAGCCGGTGCCCGCGGCGCACACCTTATTCATCATGAAGTCCACGATGGCGCCGTGGCTTAAGCTGATGAACTTGGAGTCCTGGCCGCCGATCTCGAAGATGGTGTCCACGTTGGGGTCGATGGCCGCGGCCGCAGTGGCCTGGGCGGTGATTTCGTTGCGCACCACGTCGGCGCCGATGAAATCCCCGGTGAGATAACGCCCCGAACCGGTGGTGGCCGCGCCCATGATCTTCACCCGGTCGCCGAGCTTGGCGCCCACCCGGCGCAGGCCCTCGGTGATGGCCTCCAGCGGCCGGCCCGCGGTCATGAGATACTCCCGGGCCAGGACCCCCATCTCGGCGTCGATGACCACCACGTTGGTGCTGATGGAGCCCACGTCGACGCCCAGGTAGCCCTCCACCACGCTGCCGTCAGCCGGCAGGTCGATTACCTGATAGTCCTCCGGCCCCAAGGCCTTCGGCGGGATAAGCGGCGGCAGGCGCCGGGATTGCTCACCCTCCTTTAGGAGATGCTCCCGTAAGGGCGCCAGGTCCAGGTGGAAAACCGCAGGCGGGTTTTCCCGGGCCACCAGCACCGCGCCCACGGCCCCCAGGGCACAGAAGTGCGGCGGGATGATGAGCCCGGCGTCGTCCAGGCCGAAGACCTGGCGGAAGGCCTGGCGCACCCCCAGGTTATGGGCCACGCCACCCTGGAAGGCTATCGGCGGGGCAAAGGTCTTGCCCTTGGCGATATTGCTCCTTAAATTCCGGGCCATAGCCTGGCACAGGCCGGCAATGATCTCGTAATCCGGGGTGGCCCCCTGCTGCAGGTGAATCATGTCGGTCTTGGCAAAGACGCTGCACCGGCCGGCCACCCGGGGCGGGGTGGTGGACTTGAGGGCCAGTTCGCTGAACGCTTCGATGCTGTAGCCCAGGCGGTGCGCCTGCTGGTCCAGAAAGGAGCCGGTCCCCGCGGCGCACATGGTGTTCATGGCGAAATCTTCAATGATCAGGTGGCCGTCGGCCTCCGCCACCATGATCATTTTGGCGTCTTCGCCCCCCATGTCGATGATGGTGCGGGCCTGCGGGGCAAAACGATGCGTGCCCCGGCCCTGGGCGATGACCTCATTGACAAACTGCCCCGTGAGGATCTCGGCCAGGCGCTTGCCCCCCAGACCGGTGCAGGCCACCAGCCGGCACTGCTCCGGGGGCAATTCCGGAGCTAAAGATTCCAACAGAGTTAACGCGGTGCGATAGGTTTCACCCAGGTGGCGGCGATACTCCTCCTTGACCACTTCCCCCTGGGAATTCATCACCACCAGATTGACGCTCACCGAGCCGATATCCAGCCCTACGTCGTAAGTGCCTTGCATAATCCGTATCCCCCGAATTGCGGATAGCGCGCGTCAGGTAGTTTATCGATGATAGGTGTCAGCTTACGGAACTCTCATGGCCCTCTTTTTCAGGCAAAGGCCGGTATATAAGAAGATAATATTCTCCCCTTTCCCAAAGGGGGACTTCAGGTATTCTGTCTCTTTGGGGATGCCGGTGATTCCTTATGCTGATTTTATCACCCCAGGTTTAATGTCGGTAAAATTCCTGATCTTGATAACGGTCATGGGAAATACGGCCGGAGTCCTGGAGCCGTTTCAGCCGGGCCACCACCTGCACCAGGGGCAGGCCCAGGGCCTCGGCCAGGTCCGCCGCGGTCATGGGGCGCCGGGACAGCATTTCCACGAATTCTTCATCCTCACGGGGTGCGCCGACGATATCCCCCCGGGTGAAGGAGGCGATGACCTCCACCGGCCCCCCGAGATACGCGGCGACGGCCTCCATCTCCGCCCGCGCCAGGGGCTGGGCGCTGGCCTCCACCACCGGCCGCACCGCGGTGTTGAGCTGGATCTTGTCCGGGGCGAGATCGCCTAAGACCCGCCGCAAAGGTTCCAGCTCCGCGTCCGTGTCGTTGAGGCCGGCCAGGAGCATGACCTCCAGCCAGATCTGGCCCCGGTACTCCCGCCGGAAGGCGGTAAGGCCGGCCAGCAGGAGGTCCAGGGTGAGCTCCGGCAGGGGCCGGTTGATGGCCTGATAGGTTTCGGCCCGGGCTGCGTCTAAAGAAGGCAGGACCACATCCGCGGCGGCCAGTTCCCGGCGCACCTCAGGGAGATACAGGAGGGCGCCGTTCGTGAGCACCGCCACCGGGATCTCGGTCATGGCCTTGATGGCTGCGATGATCCGACCCAACCCCAGATTCAAGGTGGGTTCGCCGGAACCGGCTAAGGTGATGATGTCGGGTTCCGGGGTCGCATCCTGAAGATGGTTGGCCAGTTCCCGGATAATCGTCTCGGTTTGATACTGGAAGCGTTGGCAGGTTTGCCGGGTGGTGGGTCCCACTTCACAATAGATACAATCATAGGGGCAGGTCTTGGGGGGAATGAGATCCACCCCTAAAGACCGCCCCAGGCGGCGGGAAGGAACCGGGCCGAACAGGTGGGCCATCTTTAGAAACACCCCAATTGACATTGGGTGATCTTGATCTTCAACTCATTGAGCAGCTCTCCTAGATTTTTCCGGGAGAGGCCCAATTCTTCGGCCAGGCGAAAGGCCGCGGCGCAGGGAATCCTGCCTTCCGGGGCCGCCGCCTTGATCCTGGCCTTAAGCTCTTCCTGGACCATGATGCCCTCTGATGAAGAGAGAATTATATCGACGTAACCCTATCGCATAGAAGGGAAAAAATCAAGGGCCTGATGCCCCCTGGGCCGCCCCGAGAACCTCACTTTTCAGTAAAGAATCCCTGGCATGGGTTGCCCCCAAATTATCCCGCTAGAACCCGCCAACAGGCCTCCACCAGGTTTTCCGCCAAACTGGTTAAGCTCTGGGGAAGGCGTTGATAAATCTTGAATATGGCCACCTGCAACACGATCCCCAGCACCATGGCCGCGGCCACATTGGCATCGCCGGCCGGAATCTCGCCCCGGGCCATCCCCCCGGCCAGAACTTCCCGCACCACCTCCACCGGATTGGGCATGTCCGGGGTCACTTTCTGCAATTGCCCGTGTTGCACCAGGAGAAGGTAGCTGAACAGCACGGGGTCCCGGTCGAAGAAGGTGCAGAAGTGCCGCACCATGGCCTCCACCTTGGCCCGTAAGGTCTGATGCGGTGCCTGGATGTCCTGCAGCTCCCCGGCCAAAGCGGTAAAATTGCGGCTGAACAGGTCCCAGGCCAGGGCGTCTTTGCCGGCATAATGCCGGTACAGGGTGCCTTCCGCGATCATCGCCGCGGCGGCAATGTCTCGGATGGTGGTGCCGTCGACGCCCTTCTCCACAAAGAGGCCCAGGGCCGTGCGGGCGATCAACTCTTTGGTCTGATCTTTGGGTCGCATATAAATGAGTGATTGTTCACTCATATATTATCCTGCCGCTCCGGCCCTGTCAAGCATTTTTTCTCGTTCCCAAGTTCCTGTTCCGAAAAGTCTTTCGTAGCGACTGTCTTTTCTGTCAAGCTGCAAGAGGCAGCTGTGGGTTCCAATAAGTGCGATTTTTAAGCATGGCATTAAGGATCACCAGGAGCTTGCGCATACAGGCGGTGAGGGCCACCTTGGCCG
>JBAVUP010000145.1:0-8927 GCA_049696835.1 Desulfobaccales bacterium | reverse complement strand
TCGAAAAGGCCCTGGAGAATCTGAAGCTCAAGAAGGAAGTGGAAGAGCTGCGCAAGCATTACCTCAAGGAATTCAATGTCGGCAATATTATCGGCGAAAGCCCGGCCATCAAGTGCGCCATCGAGTTTGCCAACAAGGTAGCCAAGAGCTACGACACCACGGTGCTCATTGAAGGGGAGACCGGCGTCGGCAAAGAAGTGATCGCCAGGACCATCCAAAGCCGCAGCGCCCGCTTCATTAAGCCTTTTGTGGTCATTAATTGCGGGGCCATCAGTAAGGACTTGGTAGAAAGCGAATTGTTCGGCTACGAACGGGGGACCTTCACCGGCGGCCTCCAGGAAGGCAAGAAGGGCAAGTTGGAATTGGCCGAGGGCGGGACCTTACTCCTGGACGAAATCAGCGAACTTTTGCCTTCTTCCCAGGTGAAACTGCTGCGGTTCCTGGAGGAAAAGGAATTCTTTCCGGTGGGCGGCACCCAGAAGCGCAAGGTGGATATCCGCATCATCGCCGCCACCAACAAGAGCCTGGAATTGGAGTGCAGGGCCGGCCGCTTTCGGGAGGATCTCTATTACCGGTTAAATGTGGCCAAAATCACCATCCCGCCCCTGAGAGAACGCCAGGTTGACATCATCCCCCTGTCCCTGTTTTTCATGAACGGCTTCAATGAAAAATTCGGCAAGAATTTTCGGCGCATCTCCCCGGTGGCCCGGCAAATGCTACTGGATTACCCCTGGCGGGGCAACGTCCGGGAACTCAGGAACGCCATTGAGCGGGTGATCCTGATGGAAGAAGGTGATGAAATCCAACCGGCCCACCTCACCTTTTTGGGCCTGACGCAGCCGCAGAACAGCCTCAAGGGAACGGCCGAACCGGGCCCGAAGCTTCCCCAGGGGGGGGTGAATCTGGATGAATTGATCAAAGGCTTGATCATCCAGGCCCTGGAGTTGAGCAACGGCAACCGGAGCCGGGCCGCCAAGTTGCTGGGCCTCTCCAGACCCACCCTGATTTATCGCCTGGAAAAATACGGCATTGAGGTTTAGGGAAATATCGTTTTGGTATAACTGGACAATTCGCGCTAAATTGTCTAGTTAGTTTAGACCGCAGTTTAGTGAGGCTTTCTAAGCCATAATGACTTCAAATATTCCAAGCTATGAATTTATTTTGGGACAATTTCGGACGCGCCGCGGCCTATACATTTTGGGGGCTGGCGTTTCAACAGGTGCAGCCCTGCTTGGGGAGGCCTTTTGGACTGCGGCTCCACTTGATTATCTGCGCAATCTGGGTTCGTTCTCCGCCGATATTCCTGTCCATTCCGAGTTGACCCAAAAAATGATTGATAATTCTCGCCGCCTTATATTAGAGGATCGTGCTATACGTTTCGGCATTGAGGACTCCCTTATTCAATGGGAGATTTTACAACGAATGCCCAATTATTATGCTCGCTTTTACTTGAAGCACTGCCTTTCAAAGTTCCGTTTCTCTGGTCGGCAAAGCGAGAGCTACCGCATTTTCCAAACGTTCCACCGCGCGCTAATTATGAATTACAACCATGATGGCTTGGCGACAGATTGCCTTAGTCAATTTCACCATGTATTGGAAATGCACCGTACGATTGATCATAGATATGGTTCCCCACGTATGTATGAACTAATCGACGATGTGCGTGATTATGATCTGCCAGACATACATGATGGTATTATAATGGGTGTTCCGGAATCTTATTTTGATCCATACCTCGCGCATCAGCTCTTGAAGGTTGCAAGAGAGGTTTCAATATACCCTCCCAATTTTTTAGCAATTATTGGGTATAGTTTCGCTCAAAATGAGCGGGGCTATGATGATCAAGTCTCTTTGGATTGTTTTTTACATACGCACCGCAACTTTCACGGAAATATTTACGTGATTGGCCCGAAGTCTGATGGCAAACTTGATACACTTAAAGACTTGATGGCGGATAGTCTCAAGTCAAAAAATGTTTTTAGGATTTGTGCGTATTGGAATGTTCTATCGCACGCTTACATGATAGCATATAGTATTCAGAGAGGCCGGAAGTCATTGAGCTATATCCACAATCAGATTCTCGATACGTTTGGTAGCGAGGCGGTTTTCCCAATTTCCCAAGATTGACGGACTATCTAACCAAATTAAACTGGACAAAATCACACTAATTGTCTAGTCGGAAAAATCTATATATAGACAGGCCGCGGCTATTGAACGGCTTCTGGAAGGCAACATTAGACAAAATAATCATGCAGAGCGATGCAGTAGGGAATGGCGGGATGCGCTACGCTTTCCCGCCCTACGGACTTTTTTTCCTGCTCTGAAAGTGGTCGGTGGCACAGGCGTCTCGCCTGTGCAAGCGCAGGCGAAAGCACGCGCCGTAGGGGCGACCCCGGCGAATGGCGGCGGCCACAGGCCGCCCTATAATCTTAAACCTTGAACCTTGAACTTTGAACTTTTTGAAGCAGGAGGCAAGCGTAATGGCCCTGATGACCCCGGAGCAATTCGAAGCCAGCCTGAAAGAGCTGAAACCGAAGGTCTTTATGAATGGCAAGCGGGTGATGGATATCCTGACCAATAAAAACACCCGCACCGTGGTGGAGGCCAATAAGGCCAGCTATGCCTGGGCCCTGGACCCGAAGTATAAGGATATCATGACCTGCTTTTCGCCCCTGGTGAACGAGGTGGTGAATCGTTACACCTACGTCAGCGCCAGCATCGAGGATTTGGTGAAAAAGGCGGAAGCCGGGACCTTTACCGCCGAGAGATTGGGGACCTGCATTTACCGGTGCGTGGGCTACGACGCCCTTCACGCCCTGGCCAGCACCACCTGGGAGATGGACCGGGACCTGGGCACCCAATATCGGCCGCGCTTTGTGGAATTCCTCAAGACCGTGCAGCAAAAAGACCTGTCCGTGGCCGGGGCCCTGACCGAACCCCGGGGGAGCCGCAGCAAAAAAATCGTGGATTGGCCCGACCCCTATCTCGCCCTCAAGGTCGTTGAAAAAACCGATAAGGGCATGGTGGTGCGGGGGGCCAAGATCAACATCAGCGGCGCCTATGCCACCCATGAACTGGTGGTGCTGCCCCAGGGGGCCCACTCCGAGGCCGAAGCCGACTATGCCGTGGCCTTCGCCACCCCCACCGACGCCCCGGGCATCACCTATGTCTGCCAGTATTCCCCCTATTCGGCGGAGCGGGATCAGGCAGACGATATCGAGGAATTGGGCAACCCGGTCTTCGGTCAGCGCGAAACCGCCATGGTGATCTTCGATAATGTCTTCGTCCCCTGGGAGCGGGTGTTCCATTGCGGGGAGTTCAAGTATTCCGGCAAGCTGGTGGCCCGGTTTGCCCGGACGCATCGCATGACCTGCGGCGGCACCTGCAAGGTGGGCTTCATGAATCAGATTATCGGGGCCGCCAAACTTATTCAGGAGTACAAGGGCCTGGAAAAGGTGTCGCACATCAACGAGCAGATGACCGAGATGGTGGTGCTGCGGGAGACCGGCCGGGCCTGCGGTCAGGCGGCCGCCCGCCAGGGTAAGGAAGAGCCGCCGGGGTCCGGGGTCTTCCTGCCGGATGAGCTCATGGGGAATGTGGCCAAACTAAATATTTGCGAGGCCTTTTGGCGGGTCATGGCCCTGGCCGGAGACATCGGCGGCGGCCTGGTGGTCACCATGCCCTCCCTGAAAGAATTAAAGAACCCGGAAGTCAAAGATTTTGTCGAGGAATTTTACAGCTTCGGGTCGGACGAGCCGACGGCCAATATCATGAAGGTGCATAAGCTCCTGCAACATTGGACCGCGGGCCAGCACGGGGTGGGCACCTGGCACGGGGCCGGGCCGCCCGCCACCCAAAGGATCGCCATTCAACGGACGGTTAATTTTGAGCATGAGAAGGAACTGGTGAAAAGAACCTTAAATCTCAAGGAAAAAGCGAAGCCGGAGGGGGACGGCTGAAGCCGGTCCATCTTAGGGGAATTATTATGAGAGTCAAAAAGCAAAGGGATTCAATCCCTCCAGAGACGGCGGCAAGAATTCTTTTTAGGTCTGACAGAACCTGTTGCGTATGCCGCGCTCAAAGCAAGCCCATTCAGATTCATCATCTCGACGAAAATCCCGACAATAATGAAATGGGAAACCTTGCCATACTCTGCTTTGATTGCCACCACGAAACTCAGATTCGAGGTGGATTCGCACGTAAATTGAACGCAGATCAGGTTGTGTTATATAGGGACGATTGGTATAGAATCGTTGCCAGTAAGAGGGTGGAGTCTCAAGCAATTGAAACAACGGCTCATTCTCTGGATAAGTATTGGATGGATATGGCAACTAGCTTAGCTGAAATTTATCGGGAAAACCAGGAGTATGAATTGCTTGCCATGCATTATGATACCATCGGCAATAAAGAATTACGAGACAAATACATCGAGATTGCAATCACAAAAGACCCATCAGATAACGCTATCTGCTTTCTTAGAGGGCTTCAGAGAAAACCAGAACTAATTCCCGATGAAGTTATCAAAAGAGAATTGGAAGGATATACAAAACAAAAAAATTGGACCCAGCGTGCTCGACTTTACAATACTTTGGGCAAAAATATTAAAGCTGCTAAGGATTACATTAATGGTGTAAGGCATGACTTAGCCAAAGGTAACATGTTTTCAGCAGCCTATTATCTTAACGAATTGGTCCGAGAGGATATAATAGATGAACTTTTCATCGAAGCTTTCAGACAAGCCAAGTCAGAAAATGATTTATGGTGGCAAATACGCGCACTTCAGGAGTTAGGATGGGAAGAGCAATTAAAAGTATTAATCCTTGAAAATGAGAAATACATTCAAGAATCTGGCGATTCTCTTCTTCTTGAAGAGTTAGTGCGAGCAAAGGGGGATACAGAAAAGACTGTGAAATTTATAAAAGACATGGCTCTTCAAGAGTACTCCGCTAAAAAGGGCGAAAAATGAATTTTTGGAGACTAAGGCATGCCGTTGTATTATGAGGAACCGCTTTACCGGCCCCCCAGCGAAGGCGGCAGCCTGCTGATTCAGGCTACCGTAGGCTGTTCGTTTGCCCACTGCACCTATTGCATCTCCTCGGTCACCGGGAGATTCGCCATCCGGCCGCTGGCGGACATCAAGCAAGACCTGGCCGAAGCCCGGGGGCTTTACGGGCCCCAGGTGTCCAAAATTTTTCTGCTGGCCCAAAACGCCCTGGCCATGCAGACCCATGATCTGCTCCAGATCAGCGAGGCGGCCCATGGTTTTTTCCCCGGCCTGAAGCAAATCTCGCTGTACGCCCACCCCCTGGACCTGCTGCATAAGACCCCGGCGGAACTCAAGTCGATTTGCGACTCCGGCATGACGCTGCTCTATGTGGGACTCGAATCCGGAAATGACGAGGTTCTGCGGCGGGTGAAGAAGCACAGCACCGCCGCGCAGTCCATTCGGGCCTGCCGCCGGGCCATGGAGGCGGGCTTGCGTCTCTCCTGCACCGTGATCATCGGGTTGGGCGGCAAGGAACTGACCCGGGAGCACGCCCGGGATACCGGCAAGCTGATCTCCGCCATCTCCCCGCACTATCTGGGCGTACTCACGCTCTTACCCTACCCGGGCAGTGAGTTGCACCGCCGCGCCGGCCAGGGGACCTTTGAGACGCTTTCGACCCGTAAGGTTCTGGAGGAGTTTCGGATGATACTGGAAAATATCGGTCCCTTGGAGCGTACCTGCGTCTTCCGGGCCAATCATGCCTCCAATTACCTGTCCCTGGCCGGCGATTTGCCGGCAGACCGGGACCGGCTGATTCGGGAGGTAGTGGCGGCACAAGCCCACCCGGGGGCGCTCCGGCCCGAAACCTTACGCGCCCTGTAAGCGGCATGCGGGGTTAGCACAGTTTCAGAAGATACGAAGTGAATTGATCAGGAAAAAGAGAAATGGTTAATGATATTTTCATGGAGCACTACCAAATTAGCTAATGAATCAATTTTTTCCTCAAGTTTCGGTTTAGTTGAAAATACAGTCCTTCTATCTTAAGTCTGAAATCGTAAATACCGCCTCCACCTCGGGGACCTCCCGGGCCACCGCCTCCTTGCCCCCTTCCTCCCGGTCCACCAGGATGAGCACCTTGACCACCGTCAGGCCGAACTCCCGGGCCGCGGCCACGGCCCGGAGGGCGGAGCCGCCGGTGGTGACCACGTCCTCCACCACCACGGCCCGATCCCCGGGTTGCACGTCCCCCACCAGCAGCCCCCCGATGCCATGCTCCTTGGGCCGCTGGCGCACCGCAAAGGCGTTGACCGGTTGGCCCTGCAGGTAGCTGGTGAGCGCGGTGGCGTGGGCGATGGGGTCCGCCCCCATGGTGAGGCCGCCGATGGCCGTAACCTTCAGGTCGCGGATCAGTTCGAAAAAAATCTCCCCGATGAGGGCCAGTCCCTGGGCGTTGTGGGTGGTGGGCCGGCAATCGATATAGTACGGACTCTCCCGGCCGCTCACCAGCTTGAAGGGCTTATCGGGGCTGTAGCGAAACGATTTTTCCTTCAGAAGGTCGAGGAGCTGTTGACGTGCCTGGTCCATGTTTCACTCCCGGAGTTTATGAGGCAGAAAGGTGCGTGGGACGCACCCTACAGGGCGGGCACGGAGGCACGCCCCACCTGGCCTGGCATAATGTATGGGTGAGATAATGGCTCATGGAGGGTTGATCACTGCTCACTCCCTGAACCGGCCGATATATTCCCGCAACGCCTCCCGGGTGGAAGAAAAGGCAATCCGGGGCCAGGGAATCTCCTTGAGCCCGAAGACCCGGGCCTCCAGGGTCTCATCCCCCGCAGTGAGCTCCCCGGAGACATACTCCATGACGTAGGCCGCGATGATGGTGCGGTGGTTCGGGTAGGAATAGATATTGAGCAGTTGCAGGGGGCGCACGGTCAGGGTGGTCTCCTCCTGGGTCTCCCGGACCACCGCCTCCTCCACCACCTCTCCCAGATCCACAAATCCGCCGGGCACCACCCAGAGGCCGTAGCCCGGCTCGATGGCCCGGCGCACCATGACCACCCCGTCATCCAGGGGGATGACGGCAATTACCGACAGCTTGGGGTCGAGGTAAAAGACGAACCCGCAGACGGAGCACACCAGACGCTGGGGCTCCAGGGGCTTGAGCAGACGCTTCTCCAGCCGGCCGCCGCATTGGGGGCAGAACCGGTAAGCGGCTATTTCTTCCATGCCAACCATGAGGTCCTCTGCTTAAAAACGCCCCCTGTCTGACGACCCCGGTATGATCATCGGCTTCCCCGGCGCGGGCAGCTCTATTGCAGGATAAAGGGCGCCGGCGTAAACGTCAATACGAATACTATGATGGTGATGATTCCCAGTAGGCGGCGGCGCCGGTCCAGGGGCACCCAAAATTGATACGGCGGCGGGTGGCGCCAGCCCAGGAAAGACAGGAGCACCGCCCACATGAGCCAGCCCTTCCAGAACAGTAAGCCGCAGACCACCAGCAGGCCGAGGACGCCCAGAGAAATATACCGGTGGTAATCGGGAAACAAGGCATAGGCCACATGCCCCCCATCCAGTTGCCCCACCGGCATGAGGTTGAGGGCCGTCACCAGCAGGCCGATCCAGCCGGCGAAGGCCACCGGATTGAGGATGACGTTGGCCTCCGGCGGCAGATGCCCAAAGACCAGCCAGCTCAACAGCTTGAATAGCAGAGGTTCCCCCAGGGTCAACCCCTCCGCCTGGCCGATGACGGTGACGGTGGACAACTTCAACCCCACCAGGATGACCGGGATGGAAACTATCACCCCGGTTAACGGCCCGGCGCAACCCACATCCAGGAGGGCCCGCTTGTCCTTGATGGGAGAACGGATGCGGATGAAGGCCCCGAAAGTGCCGATGATAAACGGCAGGGGCGGAGCCGGGATGAAGTAAGGCAGGGTCACGTCCAGCCGGTGCCGGCGGGAAACCAGGTAGTGCCCCATCTCGTGGGTCCCCAGGATCAGGAGCAGCGTGAAGGAAAACGGGATGCCCTTATAGAGCAGCCCGGGAGTCTCCAGGGGGTTGACCCCCTGTTGCAGGGCTCCGGCGATGATGGTGGTGACCACCGTGGCCAGGAACAACCCCAGGTGCAGGAGCCGGCGCGGCGGCCGGGGAGCCGCCCGGAATGGCATATACTCCGGCTCCCGGAACGGCTCCGGGGTAAACTCCGGTATGACCGGTCTCTCCTCCGGGCTCACTTCAGGTCCACCTCAGCTTTCAAGGCCGCCACCTCCCGCGCCGTGAGCTCTCGAAAGCTCCCCCGATTCAGGCCCTCCAGCCGTAGCGGCCCGAAGGCGATACGCTTCAGTTTCAGCACCGGATGCCCCACCTGAGCCATCAGCCGTTTGACCAGATGATACCGCCCTTCGTGAACGGTGAGCTCCAACACGGTCTTTTGTGGTTCCCGCTTGAGCACGGCGACTTCGGGATAGACCATCCGACCGTCCAGTTCCAGCCCATCGGCCAGACGCCGCACCGTCTCCCGGCTCACCTCCCCCGTCACCGTCACCCGATAGGTGCGGGGCACGTTGTAACTGGGATGAGTCAGCCGATACGCCAACTCCCCGTCATTGGTCAGAAGCAGCAGGCCCGTGGCGTCGTAATCCAGGCGGCCCACAGGGTAGAGGCGGCCCGGCGCCTTTCCCAATAACTCCGTGACCACCCGCCGCCCCTGGGGGTCCCGGGTAGTGCACACATAGCCGGAAGGCTTGTGCAACATGACGATCTTGGGCCCGCCGGTCACCCCCACCCGGCGTCCATCCACCTGGACCACATCCCGCTCGGGATCAATCTTGATCCCCATCTCCGTAACCACCTGACCGTTGACCGCCACCCGGCCGGCCCGGATCCACTCCTCCGCGGCGCGCCGGGAGGCCACCCCGGCCCGGGCAAGAAATTT
>JBAVUP010000144.1:0-52631 GCA_049696835.1 Desulfobaccales bacterium | reverse complement strand
GCCATGACCGCCTGGATGCTGCCCTCCATCAACCCCACCCTGATGCAGACCGTGGAGAAGCAGCCCTGCTTCGTGCACGCCGGCCCCTTCGCCAACATCGCGGTGGGCCAGTCCTCCATCGTCGCCGACCAGATCGGCCTGAAGCTGTTTGATTACCATGTCACCGAGTCCGGCTTCGGCGCCGACATCGGCTTTGAGAAGTTCTGGAACGTCAAATGCCGCTTCAGCGGCCTCATCCCCCATGTGTCGGTGCTCACCGCCACGGTCCGGGGCCTTAAGCACCACGGGGTCAACGCCGGCGCCCTGCCGTGCCCGCCGGGCAAACCCGTTCCCAAAGAATATTTCGAGGCCACCAAAGAGAACTTTAAGTGGCTGGAAGACGGCGTGGAAAACCTCTGCCACCACATCCGCACCATCAAAAAGTCCGGCATCAAACCGGTGGTGTGCATCAATTCCTTCCATTTCGACACTGACGAGGAGCACAAGCTCATCCGCCGCCGGGCCGAGGCGGAAGGCGCCCTGGTGGCGGTGTCCAAGCACTGGCAATTCGGCGGCGAAGGCGCCCTGGAGTTCGCTGATGCCGTTATTGACGCCTGCAAAGAAAAGCCCAAATTCAAGTTCCTGTATCCCAACGAGCTGCCGCTGCGTAAGCGGGTCGAACTCATTGCCAAGGAAGTGTATGGGGCCGACGGGGTGGACTTCGCTCCCGAAGCCATGGCCAAGGCCAAGAAGTTCGAGGCGGATCCCAAGTACAACGAGTTCGCCACCATGATGGTGAAGACCCACCTGTCCCTGACCGCCGATCCCACCAGGAAAGGCACCCCCAAGGGCTGGCGGTTGCCGGTGCGCGACTTCCTGATCTACGGCGGCGCCAAGTTCATCTGCCCGGTGTGCGGCGCCATTTCGCTCATGCCCGGCACCAGCTCGGACCCGGCTTTCCGCAAAGTGGACGTGGATGTCAAGGTCGGCAAGGTGACCGGCCTGTTCTAATCTGATCTGATGTAGGGTGGGCACTGCCCACCTTACCTGAACGCCGAACCGGCTTCCCGAGACATTGGCCCAGGGAAGCCGGTTTTTTTATGGGGGAAAAATCCGTCGGGACAGACATATAGGGACGGCGCACCCGGTGCGCCTTATGGTCTTATGAGGTTCCTGGACTCCAGCAGGGGGCGGGGTCCGGCAGCCGCAACATCCGGCCCCGCCGGGAAATAACGGGCTACCCGGCGCCGGGCAGCCCCTCGGGGGCGGCCGGGAGCTTCAGTCCCAGGGCAGGGTCTGGAGATCTTTCAGGCTGCGGTAGTCGGTCAGGTCATGGTGGATGGGGGTGACGGAGATATAGCCCTGGGCCAGGGCGCCATAGTCGATGTCCGGGTCCAGTTCCTTGCGCTCGTTGATTTCCGCCAGCCAGTAATAGACGTGCCGGCGGGGGTCCACCCGGCGCTCGAAGTGCTCCGCCAGGGGACCGATGTCCTGGCGGGTCATCCTGATGCCCTTGACCTGCTCTTCGGGCAGGGCCGGGAGATTGACGTTGAGACAGACGCCGTTGGCCCAGCCGGCCCAGCCCCTGACCCGCTCCAGCACCTTCCGGGCCAGGCGGGCGGCGGTGGCAAAGTCGGCATTCGGGTCATAGGAGTTCAGGGAGAAGGCCACGCCCCGCACCCCCAGGATGGAGGCCTCGGTGGCCGCGGACACGGTGCCGGAGTAGAGCACGTTGATGCCCACGTTGGGGCCCAGATTGATGCCCGAGACCACGAACTCCGGCGGCTCGGCGAGCAGCTCGGCGATGGCGATCTTGACGCAGTCCGCGGGGGTGCCGCTCACCGCCAGGCCCTCGACGCCGCCATTCAGGGATACTTCTTTGACCCGCAAGGGGGTGATGAGGCTGATGGAATGTCCCACGGCGCTCTGTTCGCTTTCCGGGGCCACCACCAGCACTTCTCCCAGGCGCTGGAGTTCCCGGAAGAGGGCCGCCAGCCCCGGGGCGTAAATGCCGTCATCATTGGTCAGCAGTATGGCCAAAAAATCTCTCCTTCCCCCCATCTCCTGAAGGTGATCAGGCGGCCGCAGACGGCCGCCCCAGCAGGTTATTTATTCCGGCTGGGCGGGGCTCCGGGCCCGCCATGGCTGTGCTATCGCACCCTATAAGGCGTCTATTGATCGTAGGGGCGGGTTTTAAACCCGCCCCTACCTGCCGATTTAAGGCTTGTGCTCCTTGCCGGTTTCCTGCTTGGCCGGGGCCGGCCCGGGTTTCTGGGCCGACGCGGTCAGCCGCTGCATGTCGGCCTGCCACTGGCGGAATGGCGTCAGGGGCACCAGCGCGGTCACGGGGTGATCGCCGGCGCGGGTAAGGACCTTGAGGGTGCCTTTCCCCGCGGCGCCCACCTCTTCCAAATGGAAGAGGGGCTTGCCGGCCTGGTCGAAGAATTCCAGGACAAAGGCCGGGGAGCCTGAACCCGCCGTGGTGCCCGTCTTCATGGGCGTGCCTTCCAGCTTTTGGAAATTGTACAGGGCCATCTCCAGGCGCACGGCGGGCATCTGCGTGGCCGCCTGCTCCGGTCCGGTGATCTTATAGACATCCTTGTCTTTCCGGGCGGTCCAGGTTTGGCCGGGGGGGCCCCAGACGACCTGATGGACGTCGAGAATGGCTCCGGACCACAGGCGGCGGTCTTCCAGGGAGGCCAGGGTCTGGGTGATCTCCTGGGGCAGAGCCGCGTCCACCAGGACCACGGGCCCCTCAGCCCCCACCCGGGCGTACACCGCGTCGCCTTGCTTGGCCCCCAACCAGAGGGTGTGGTTGCCGGCCGGGGTCACCACGGTGACTTCCATCCGGCTTGGGGGCGTCAGGCCCACGGCCCGGTCATTTTTGGGGGGCTGCGCCAGAAAGTTTTTAATCCGGGCCAGGTGGACATCCCGCAGGAGTTTCTCCACCCGGTCGCCCCGCACCTTAAAGTCAGGCCGTCCCGCCCAGACCCAGGTCTGGGGGCCGGTCTTCTTGAGGTCCACTGCGGTTTTGCCGGTCTTGATCTTGAGCCCTTGGGCTTCGCCTGAGATAAAGGCCAGCAGGGTCTTGTCCCGCAGGGCCAGGAGCTGGCGATCCAGGGTATCCTTGCTGCCCCGGGTGATCATGAACAGGTGGGGGTCCTGGTCCTGCAAGGCATAGTAACTTTCGCCTCCCGGGACCTTGGCGCCGATGGCCAACCGGTGGGGCTTCCCCTGGGCGGTGAATTTCACCACCAGGCCGGGTTTATCCATCCCGAAGGGTTTGAGGTCTTTTTCCACCCCCAGGTCCCGTTCCTTCCGGAGCCGGGCCAGGGTGGTGAGCATGGAATCCACGATGGTCTGGTCGGCCTTGCTGGTCAGCGGCGCGGTGAGGTACCATTCCTTGTCTTTTTTCACCAGGCGCACTTCGGCCGAACCCCGGATGAGGCTCAGGTGGCTGAGGTCGCTTTCCTTCAGATGAAAGACTTTTTTAGCCTGTTCCTGCCGGGTGACCTGTTTTTCCTGGCGCCAGCGGAGGCCGGTATAGACCCCCGCCAGGACCAGGAAAACCAGCAGATAGGGAATGAGCCGCCGGGGCATCATCGCCGGGCCCTCCGTCGCCGGTAGGCCCAGACCCCGGCTACCAGCATCACCAGGGGAGATGCGACCAGGCTGGCGAGAAACAGGGCCCAGATCTGGCCGGTTCTGAGGGTGAGCAGCTGGGCCCGGCCCGCGGCCCGCACCGTAATCTGCTCCATGGCCCGGGCCAGGAAGTTGGCGGTATTCAAGAACAGGTCGCCGTTGCCGAAGAGGTTGAAGAAGCTGTTGGCGGCAAAGTCCGCGTCCCCATAGACCACCATATAGGTCTTGGCCTCAGCCGGCGGCTTGGGTTTCTCCGGGGCCTGGCCTTTGGGGGTCTGGTCGGTCTTGGGGGGCGTCAGCTGGATTTCCGCCTGGGCGGCCAGGGTGAAGGGGCCCTTTTTGTCGGTGGCGGCATCGAAGGCGGCTTTGTCGGCCTTGATCCACTCCTTGCCCAACTTCTCATAGCTGGTGGACATGGTGGTGGCCAGCGGCAGCAGAGAGACCTCCGGGTGGTCCTGCTTCAGGAACAGGGGGCGGGCCATGGGATAGATGGTGACGATGTTCCGGAAATCCCGGGTGATCTTGGAGGGGCCGTACTGAGACACGATGGGCATGACGGCGCTGAGCCCCAGGGCCTGGCTCACCTGGTTGACGTCCAGGATCAGGCCGTTGTCCAAATCTACGCCGTAGCCCGCCAGGAAGTCCTTCAGGCCGCCGTCCTGGAAGGCCTCCAACATGACCAGCAGCCGGCCGCCCTTCTCCAGGTAGGCCTTCAGGGTCTGGGCCTCGGTGGACAGCAGCGGCTTCTGGGGGGAGGCCACCACGACCACTGCGGCATCCGGGGGGACCGCGCCCCGGGCGAGCAGGTTGAGGGTCTCAACCTGATAGCCTTCGTTTTCCAGGGCCCTTTTGGCCACCTGGAAGCCGCCGGGCTTGGCGTCCTCCAGGTCTCGCTCGCCGTGGCCGGTAAGGAAATAGATCTTCTGGCGTTCCACCTTCAGGATTTTGCGCAAGGCGTTGGTGATGGCGTTTTCATCGGGCTGGTCGGCCATCTGGTGCCGTCCCTGGTAGTCCAGCAGCACGTTGCCGGCGTAGCGATACCCGGCCTCCTTGGCATGGAGGGGGTCCCGCTCCGGGTCCACAAACCGGTAACTGACCTTGGGATTGCGGTAAGCATAGAGCTGCAAGACCTCCCTGGCGGCTTGGCGCTCGCCGGCGCCCTCGGGCAAAAGGGCCGTCATGGTGAGGGGCTTGGTGACCTCTTGGAGCAGGGCCAGGCTCGCCGGCGCCAGGGACTGGCTCTGTGTCCGGGTGGTGTCCCAGCGCATGGGGAACCAGTTGGCCAGCAGCGACCCGACCACCAAGATGGCCAGCACCAGCAGCACCGACACCGCGGAGCCGGCGCCGTACAGGACTTGGCGTTTCTGGAAGGAATCTCTCCAACTCACGGTTAAGCCCTCCAGCGCCGGGATTCCAACTGTCTCTTGGTGAGAAAGAGGAAGAAATAGATGAAACTCAGGCAGTACACCAGATCACGGGTATCCAGCACCCCCTTGGTGAAGCTCTCGTAGTGCTCCAACAGAGACAGGTACTGCAGGGCCAGCCCCAGGTCGCCCGCCTTCAGCTCCTGGACCCAACCGATGATCCAGAAGAGGAGCAGCAGGGCAAAGGCCACCACCCCGGCGACGATCTGGTTTTCGGTGAGGCTGGAGGCAAACAGGCCCAACGCCAGGCAGGCGGCCCCCAGGAGGACCAGGCCCAGGTAGCCGGTGCCCAGGGCCCCCCAATCCACCCGGGTGAACAGGCTGAAGACCAGGGAGTAGCTGGCGGTGAAGGCCAACAGGATGAGATAGACCAGCAGGGCCGCGGCAAACTTGCCCGAGATCACCACCCAGTCCGTCAACGGATAGGTGAACAGCAGCTCCGCGGTCCCGGAGCGCTTCTCTTCGGCGAACAGGCGCATGGTGATGAAGGGCACCAGAAAGATCAGGATGATGCCCAGCACCGCAAACAGGGGCCGGTAGACCATCTGCTGGGGATTGAGCTGGGCGGCCACCTGGGGATTGGCGGCCTGCTGGGCCGCCTGAAAGCTGATGATGCTGTAGTAGAGGACGTTGGTATAGAAAAAATATCCCGCCAGGATCAGGAAGAAAAACCCCGTGATGTAAAAAATGGGGGTGGCGAAATAGACGGTCAATTCTTTCCGCACCAGCGCCAGCCAACCTCGTAACTGTGTCATGACTCTTCTTCTTCCGTGGTTTCTTCGGTTACCAGATTGAGAAAGACCTCTTCCAGGGTGAACTCCTGAGCCCGCAACTCCAAAAGTTCCCAGCCCCGCTCCACCACGGTCCGGGCCAGTAGCGGGCGCAGCTCATGACCGTTGTCGGCCTCCACCAGGTACTTGCCGTTGCCCTGGCTGCTGACCCGGCTGACTCCGGCCACGGCCTGCAAGGCGGCCCCCACCTGATCCCCGGGGCCGGCCACCGTTACCAGGACCCGGGACCCGTGTCCCAACTGCCGGGAAAGGTTTTCCGGAGTGTCGCTGGCCACGATCTGGCCCCGGTTGATAATGATCACCCGGTGGCACAACTGGCTCACTTCCGGCAGGATGTGGCTGCTCAACACCACCGTGTGGTCGCCCTCCAGGTTCCGGATGAGCTGGCGGATCTCCACGATCTGGGAGGGGTCCAGGCCGATGGTGGGCTCATCCAGGATGAGCAGCGGCGGCCGGTTCAACAGGGCCTGGGCCAACCCCAGGCGCTGGCGGTAACCCTTGGAGAGGGCCCCCACCAGTTTGCCCCGGACCTCGTCCAGGCCGCAGGCGGCCTCCACCCGGTCCACTTCCGCCTTTTCGTCTTTGGCTGAAACATACTTGGACCGGGCCGCGAACCGCAGGAACTGGGTCACGGTGAGGTCGGGATAAATGGACACGTTCTCCGGGAGGTATCCCAGGGAGCGCCGCACCGCCAGGGAGTCGGTGACGCAGTCGTGCCCGTTGATCCGGGCCGTGCCCGACGACGGCGCCAGGAAACCCGCCAGGATTTTCAGGGTGGTGGTCTTGCCGGCCCCGTTGGGACCCAAAAACCCCACGATCTCGCCGGCGGCCACCTGGAAATCGAGGCGGCTGACGGCCAGGTGGGGACCGTAATACTTGCTCAAGTCCTGCACTTCGATCATCATGTCCATGCTTTAATCCAGTTGTTATTGGTTCGTGGATAGTGGTTAGATAGTTACCGGCACTACTTGGCCACTAATCACTAATCACTATTTCCCTGCCTCCCGAAAGGCCGCCACGGTCTGCGCCAGACCCTCGTGCAGGCTGACCTGGGGCTGCCAGCCCAGCTCTCTGGCCGCCCGGGTGGCATCCAGGGCGCTGCGGCGCTGCTCTCCCGGCTTGGCGGGGCCGTGCACCGGTCCCAGGGGTGAACCCATAAGCTTCTGGAGTTCAAGATATATGGTAAGGATGTCCGTCTCCCGGCCGGTGCCGATGTTGAACACGCCGGGTTGGGGATGGTCCAGGGCCAGGAGATTGGCGGCCACGATATCGGTCACAAAGACGAAGTCCCGGGTCTGCAAGCCGTCGCCGTTGATCCGGGGCTGCTGTCCCGCCAGGAATTTTTCGATGAAGATGGCCACCACCCCGGCCTCTCCCTGGCCATTCTGGCGAGGTCCGTAGACGTTGGCATAACGCAGGGCAATGGGGATGATGCCGTGCTCCCGCTGAAAAAAGCGCAAATAATGCTCCACGGCCAGCTTGGCGATACCGTAAGGGGCCGCCGGCAGGGCCGGGTCTTCCTCCCGGGCCGGCAGCGGCGCTTCATCCCCGTAAATGGCGCCGCCGGTGGAGGCGAAGATGATTTTCTCCACCTGCGCCCGGGCCGCGGCCGCCAAGAGATTCAGAGACCCCAGGATGTTTTCCCGGGCGTCCAGGAGGGGATTGCTCATCGAAACCTGGACACTCATCTGGGCGGCATGGTGGACGATCACCTGGGGACGCCAACGGCCAATGAGGTCGGCGGTTTCCGGCGCCTTGATGTCATAGGGATAAAACTGGGCGGCGGCCGGCACGTATTGCCGTTTGCCCGTGCTCAGATTGTCCACCACGGCGACCTCGTGGCCGGCGGCCACCAAGCGGTCGGCCACGTGGGAGGCGATGAAGCCAGCCCCGCCGGTGACCAGGATGCGTTTTGGCGCAGTCATGTATCCCCCTTTCTCAATCTAACTTTTTATCATAACTTTTTCGCGGCCGGATGCAATTTTTTCCCGGCCACCCGGAACCCGGGCAGTCTTTAAAAGAAATTAGGTGAATTTTGCTTCCTTCCCTGGTATGATCGGGCAACTGAATGAATGGGAGAGACTGATTAGCTTTAGATAGTATAGTTCTGGCAAAAAGGAGGGGGGGGATATGGTTTATTGGGCCCGTCTAGGGGGAGCGATGCTGGGCCTGGTCCTTTTGCTATCGCCATGGGCGGCCATGGGCGCCGAGACCAAAGCCGAGACCAAGGTGCTCACCCTGAAACAACTCATCGTCATGGCCTTGGAGTACAGCCCGCAGGTCAAGGCCACTAAAAGCGAAGTAACCCTGGCAAAGGAACAGAAGAATGAAGCCCACGGCTACCGCTGGCCCCAATTCGATGCCGTGGCCCTTGGCGGGGTGGTTCCCAATGTCCGGCGGGGCGAGGTGCGGGGGGTCGGCAAAAACGCGACCCTCTTTTATCCTGATTCCAACAGAGACGTCCATGGTATGAACGTGTTTGGCAACCTGACGTTCACGCTCATGCAGCCTCTCTATACCTTCGGCAAAATCGCCTACCGGGAAGAGGCCGCCGGCAAGAACGTTTTGGTCAAAAAAGCCGGGGTCGACCTCAAGAAAGGCGAGGTCATGGTCCAGGTGTCCCAGGCGTACTACGGCCTGATCCTGTCCAACCAGGGCAAGGATGCGGTGGCAGACGCCCGCACTTACCTGAAAGATGCCCGGGAACGGATTAACCGGCTCCTGCGGGTCAATTCGCCCAGCGTCAGGGAAAGCGACCAGTACCGCCTGGCCATGTATGAAGGCGGAGTGGAAAAGTTTGCGGCCCAGGCGGACGAAGGCTCCAAGGTGGCCTACCGGGCCCTCAAAGCCCTCATCGGCTATGGCGAAAACCAAAATTTCCAGGTGCCCACGGATCTTCCGGAGCCTTCGGCCCCACCGGCCCCCCTGAACCACTACATCCGGCTGGCCCTGGAGTTGCGGCCCGAATTCACCCAGCTCAAGCAAGGCCTGGTGGCCCGGCAATTGCTGGTGGACGCGGCCAAGGCCGACCGCTACCCGTCTTTCTTCTTTGCCGTGCTGGGCCAGGTAGCCGGGGCCCCGGGCCGGGATCACAACCCTGATCCGTATGCCAATGACTTCTTTAACGGCATCGGCGCCTTGCCCGCGGTGGGAGCCCAGTGGCACTTTGACTTCGGCATCCTGAAAGCCAAGATCGGTGAGGCCAAAGCGGAAATGGACCAATTGCGGAACACCGAAAAGGCCGCGCTTATGGGTATCCCGGTGGAAGTGGCCAAGGATTACGGCAAGGTCCAGGAAAATTACAAAGGCACCGTGGGCCTGGGAAAGGCGTACATCAATGCCCGCCGCTGGTTGATCACCTCCTTCAGCAACTTCGACATGGGGCTGGGGAAGATGGACGACATTTTCCAGGCCTTCGAGCGCTACGGGACTTTCCGGGGCGATTATCTCCAGGCCCTCTTCGACTATAATATGGCGGTGGCCGAGTTGGATAAATCTTCCGGCGCCTTCCGGCAGCATTTACCGGTGGAGGGCAAGTCCGTGAAGGACATTACGCCGGGTCGGGCCATCCAACCGGCGAGCGCCCCGGCCAAATAAACCTCAGGCGCGGCGTTACGGCAGCGATCATCGGGGCAGGCCTTGGGCCTGCCCTGTTTTTTGGGACGCCGGTGCCGTAGGGGTTACTCCCGCCGGCCGGCCGGCGTCGGGTCTGCCGGAAGGAGCCGGATATCCCCCAAAATCTTCTCAGGCAGTTCCCACCGCGGCCTTTTCCATGATAAGGTGTCCCGGGGCGGGGGAGGCGGGGGGCGGAGGTTAAACTATTTGCCAACTTCGCCCGACACAGACTGCATGGATCAGATATAGCGAATGCCAAAAGTTTTTTCCCTTATTGGAAATGCCAAAATCCCCCCTAACCCCCCTTTAAAAAATGGGGGAACTATAAGAAATTACTTCTAAAGTCTCCCTTTGTCAAAGGGGGATTTAGGGGGATTTAAAGATCAGCAATCGGCCTAAATTTATGGCAAACGCTATAAGCCTGGAGCTGAGGAGGCGAGCAGGATGATCAGCCGTTGGCCTCGGGCCCGGTGGGTCAGGCCCAAACACGGGTTACTGGCGCTCGGCGTGGGCGCCGCCGCGGTGCTGTCGATTCCCGGAGTGGCCTGGGCCAGTGGTGACGGGGACGGCGGCGGTCTGCTGGCGGCCATCGGCATCAGCATTATGGCCGCCACCGTTTTGGCCTATCTGGCCTACCTCTTGAAGCAGCCGCTCCTGCTGGCCTACATTGCCGCCGGCGCGGCCATCGGCCCCCAGTTCGGCTTCGGCTGGGTGAAGAGCCAGGCGGACATCAAGATCATCGCCGAGATCGGCCTGATTCTCCTCTTGTTCATGATCGGGCTGGAACTGGACCTCAAAAAGCTGAAGGAATCGGGCAAATCCCTCATTACCACGGGCATCTTGCAATTCATCCTGTGCGCCGCCCTGGGCCTGGGCTTCTTCCTGCTGCTGGGGTTCACCGTCGGCAAGCCTTATGAGTATCGCATCTTTGGCGTCAAGGTCCTGGGCGGCGAGTACGATCTGCTTTACCTGGCCGTCTGTATGGCGCTGAGCAGCACCACTATCGTGGTGAAGCTGCTCTATGAAAAATTCGAACTGGACACCCTGGCCGGCCGGCTCACCGTGGGCGTCCTGGTGTTTCAAGATATCTGGGCCATCGTGGTGCTGAGCCTCCAGTCCTCCCTGTCCAATCCCCAGCTCCTGGGGGTCTTGCGGGACTTCGCCGAGGCCGGCCTGCTCATCGCCATCAGCCTGCTCCTCAGCAAATACGTGCTGGGCTATATCTTCCGGAAGATCGCCAGGCTGCCGGAACTCATCCTGGTGGCTTCCCTGGGGTGGTGTTTCCTCATGGCCGGCCTGGCAGACTTTTTCGGCCTCTCCCTGGAAATGGGCGCCCTGATTGCCGGCGTGGCCATCTCCACCTTTCCCTACAACCTGGATATTATTGCAAAAATCGTTAATATCCGGGATTTTTTCATCACCTTGTTTTTTGTAGCCCTGGGGATGGCGATCCCCAATCCCATGCACAACCTAGGGATATTCTTGGTGGCGGGGGCGGCGGCCCTCTTTCTGGTGGCCTCCCGGTTCCTGTCGGTGTTTCCCATCCTTTATTTCCTCAAAAACGGCCACCGGGTGAGCCTGCTGACCGCCATCAACCTGTCCCAGCTCAGCGAGTTCGCCCTGGTGATCGCCGTGATTGGTCTGAAAGAGGGGCATATCGTCCGGGATATTCAGACCATCATCATTTTCGTATTCGTCATGACCTCGGTGGCCTCCACCTATATGATCAAGTACAGCCACCACCTCCAGGGGTTCCTCAGCCGGGGTCTGGCCGTTATCGGCTTCAAGGACCTCGAAAGCGCCCCAACGGACGAAGGGGAGGCGCATAAAGACCTCGCGCTTCTGGGCTTTTTCCGGGTGGCCAGCGCCTTCCTCCAGGAGATTGAGGACGCGGCCGCCGATCTCAAAGACCGGATGGTGGTGGTGGATTTCAACCCGGGGGTCTTAGGGCAATTGCCGCGGCACGGCGTCAAGGTGGTTTACGGCGACATCAGCAACCCGGAGACCCTGCATCACGCCGCCATTGAAGAGGCCGAGATCGTCATCTCCACCATCGCCGATGAGATTCTGGTGGGGACTACGAATCTCAAGCTTATGCAGGTGATTAAGAAAAATGCCCCCCGGGCCCGGATCATCGTCACCGCCGAAAGTCCGTCCCGGGCCCTGGCGCTTTACGAGGCAGGGGCCGACTATGTCTACCTGCCCAACCAGTTGGCGGCCCAGCATCTCCTCGCCGTGGTGGAGCGTCTGCTCCGGGGCGAAGAGGTTGTCCTCAAAGAGGAAGAAATGGCCAGGCTGGCCCGGCGGGATGAGGTCGTCGGGTGAGGCCGGGCCGCCGACATTACGGGGCAGGGGATCACGCAAGCGGGGGTGAGCCAGCATGGGAGAAAAGGATGAGCGGACTTTCAGCCGGCAGGAGCTGGCGGACTATCTCCAGAGCCTGAGTGAGCAGGTGCGCCGGGGCTCCCTGGAGGCCTACGGCCGCCATTGGACCGTGCCGGAGGCCATCGACGTCCGGTGGCAGGTTAAGGAAAAGCAGGGCCGTCTCGCGGTTAAACTGAGCTGGTCCTGGTCCACGCTGGGGGACTATGGCCGGAAGGCCAAAGCCGAGGTCAGGCGCTGGCAGGGCGACCTGAAGATGGTCAAGAAACGGATGGGCGCCAGCTTTAAACAGCTCCAGCAGGCGGTGGGCCAGGGCACCTTTCCCGACGTGCGGGTTCTGGGGGATCTGGTGGAAAGTTCCCGGGCCTTTGCGGCCATGGCGGAGGCGGAGTGGCAGGGGGCCATGCAGGAATACCTGGATCACCTGGCGAACTTGCAGCACGCCGTGGCCACCCGGCAGCAGGAAGTCATGCTCCATGAGCTGCGGGACCTGCAAAACTGCATGGCCTCGTGTCACCGGGAATTCAAGTCCGGGGGCGGAGCCGGAACCTAACCCCTGATCCCTACCCCAGGCTGTTCAACTGCAGGGTAATGGGCTTGGTGTCCGCGGCGGGGCCGTCGAACTGAATGGGACCGGGGAAACGGTAATGGTCTTCCTGGGCCCATTTCTGCCGTTCCTGCTGCAGGAGCTTGAAGGCCGGCGCTTCCAGGTCCACTTTCTGCTTGGCGATCACCAATTCCAGGCGTCCCCTGCGCTCTTCCAGATGCATCAGTGGCGCCAGGGGAATGCCGATGGGCTGCCAGTCCGCCACCGGCAAATGCAGGTCTTTGATGGCCGCCATGTAGCCGGTGGCGCCGTTGGCCAGGAGGCTGTAGGCCGCAAACCCCAGGTTATAGCCGTAGTCGCAGTCGAACTTGGTGGGGAAGGTGCCCCGGCCGTCATAGCCGTAGTAGTGATTCTGGGTGCGCAAACTGCCCTTGTAAATACCTTTGGCCTTCTGCTTCCGTAAGTAGGTGGCCACCATTTCCAGGAGGATGCGCTCGGTGTTGACCATGGCATACTGAAAGTTGCCGTGGCTGTCCCGGGGCAGCAACAGGCCCTTCTGAAGCAGGCCCGGAAAGCCCAGGAAGACGCGGCTGTCGTAGTCCCGCCAGATGTCGCTGTTGTCAATGAGCTGGACCTGTTCCTCAAAGGAAAGCTTGTGGAACGACTCGTCTTCCGTGGCCTCCCGGTTGTAGGCTGCGATGATGTAGCTGATCTTGATGATCAGGACGTTGACTTCGTGGATGAACTCCAGGATGCCCTCGGGGATAAGGATGGTGCCGTAATTCTTGTCTTGCCGGGCCCGGTCCACCACCACGTCGGCGATGAGTCGCACCACGTTGTGGATGGTGAGTTCCTTTTCTTCGATCTCTTCCCCGATGAGGATGACGTTAGGATGGGTCTGGAAGGCCACTTCCAGGGCGATGTGGCTCGCGCTTCGGCCCATCAGGCGGTTGAAATGCCAGTATTTCAGGTCTGACTTGCAGTCCGAGTTGAGATTGCCCACTTCCGTGGCAAAGGCCATGCAAGCGGAGTGAAAGCCGAAGGGGATCTGGAGCAGCCCCGGCACCTGGAGGTCCCCGTCAATGGTCTTGGGGATGCCGATGACCTGGGTGCCGATGCCCCGGAGATGTTCCGCCAGGAAGGCGGCATTGGTGTTGGAATCGTCGCCCCCCACCACCACCAGGCCCGAGAGCTGCAAGGCGCCGCAGGTTCCCCGGCACTGCTTCATTTTTTCCGGGGTGTCGATCTTATCCCGGCCGGTGCCCAACATATGAAAGCCGCCGGAATTCAAGTGGTTGGACACCATATCGGCGGTGACTTCCACGTGCTTATCGGTGATGATGCCCTTGGGCCCGGCCAGAAAGCCGATCACCTTATTGTCGGGATGGGCCCGTTTGGCGGCATGGAAGAGGCCGGCGATGACGTTGTGGCCGCCGGGGGCCGGACCGCCGGACAGCACGACGCCCAGACGCCGGGGCGTTGCCTGGCGGGGCGGGTGATCCGGCACGAGTTCCAGCAGCTTATTCTTGCTGACGAAAGGCAACTGTTCCCGGGCCACCTTCATCACGTCCAGGTCGAAGCCCGGGAGGGGGCGAGCGACCCCGGTGCCCGCGGCCAGGCGCGGACACAGGTGCGGTTGGTAGGACCGGCGTGCCACCCGAAACGTGGTTTCGTTGCCGAGCAGTGCCTCGATCTTGGGTTGCCGGGGTTCACCTGCCATTACTATCCTCCTTGCGGAAAACTTATATATCGGTGGGGCAGGCCTCCATGCCTGCCCGGATTCCAAACAACTGAAGGTTGGCGGGCACGGCGGCCCGCCCCACCATCAAGTAATATTCTCCCGGCCGCGGTTTTTCTCCCCAGGCCGCGACTATTTCATCAACTCCCTTAAGCGTTGCACGTTGGCCGCGATGGGCTTGTCGTTAAAAATACCGGAGTAATCGTAGGGTGCGCACCGCGCACCATCCATGGCGGGCGTGACGCCCGCCCTACGGCTCTTTTCATGTTTTACGGGTCGGCCCCAAGACCGTAGGACCGTAGGGCCGGAAAGCGATGCACATCCCGCCTTCAACTGGCTATTGCATCAGCTCCCGCAAACGCCGGACGTTTTCCGCCACCGGCCTCTCGTTAAAGATACCGGAGCCGGAGACCAGGACGTCCGCCCCGGCGGCCACGATCTCGCCGATGGTGTCCACGTGCACCCCGCCGTCCACCTGGATGAGCACGTCCAATTTCTGCTCGTCGATCATCTGCCGCAGGCGGCGGATCTTGGGGAGCACCCCCGGAATGAATTTCTGGCCGGAAAACCCGGGGTTTACCGTCATTAACAGGACCATGTCCACTTCTGGCAACACGTATTCCAGGCAGTTCAACGGGGTGGCGGGGTTCAGGGTCACCGTGGCCTTGGCCCCGGTCTCCTTGATCTGCTGGATGAGCCGTTCCAGATGCACGGTGGCTTCCACGTGAATCCCCAGCCAATCGGCCCCGGCCTCCACAAAGGCCTCCACGTAGCGCTCGGGATGGCTGATCATCAGGTGGACATCCAGGGGCAGACGGGTAGCCCGGCGGATGGCCCGGGTCACCGCGGGACCGATGGTGATATTGGGGACGAAATGCCCGTCCATGACGTCGACGTGAATCCAATCGACTCCGGCCTGCTCCGCTTCTCTGACCTGCTCGGCCAGACGGCCGAAATCCGATGACAATATCGACACGGAAATCTTTCTCATGGGCGCTCCCGTTTTCCTGGTTGCCGACCGAAGGCGTGGTCTCAAAGTCAACTTAATCTTTGTATCAGGAAAAAATCAAGGCGGGAATGCTGCGAAGAGAGATTTTTGTTTTTAAGATTTTTTTCCGAAGGGCTCAGGCATGCAAGGAGTAGTCGTTCGGTGATAAAGAGGCGGCGGCCTCCAGGTCGAGCAGCCACCACAGTTCCCCGTTTTGGGGCTCGATGAGTTGGGCCGGCAGACGCCGGGGGTCCCGGGGCCCATGGAGCACTTCCCGCACAACCGCCGCTTTCCCTTGGCCCGCCACCAGAAAGGCCACCACCGCCGCCCGGTTGATGAAGGGAGCCGTTAAGGTGACCCGGTAGAGGTCTTGGTCGGCCACATAGACTTCGGCGGCCCAGCGCTCTTGCTCCTCCAGCACCGGGGTACCCGGAAACAGGGAAGCGGTGTGGCCGTTGTCCCCCAAGCCCAGGAGGACCAGGTCCAGACGCGGGGGGCCGCCGGCAAAAAAGGAGCGGAGCTCGGCTTCGTACTCCCGGGCGGCCGCGGCCGGCGCCGGGGCGCAGACCAGCGGGTGAATCTGGTGGGGGGGAACGGGCACGTGGTCCAGCCAGGCTTCCCTGGCCATGCGGGCGTTGCTCCGGGGATCATCCAGGGGCACACAGCGCTCATCCCCCCAGAAGACGTGCATCCGGTCCCAGGGGGCCTGATCCTTGAAAGGCGGGGCGGCCAACAGTTCATAGGTGCGCCGGGGGGTGCCGCCACCGGAGAGGGCCACGGCAAACCGGCCCCGAGCGGCTACGGCCTGATTCGCCTGCGCCACCAGAAAGGCGGCGGCGGCCCGGCTCAAGGACTCCAGGTCGGGATACACCTCGATCACGGCTGCACCATGGTAACCCGGCAGACAGCCTGGTCTTCCTGACATTGCAATACCGTGGGCATCACCCAGCTGCGGCCATCCTGGGCGATCAGGCTCTCGGCGGTCTCGGGACCCCAGGCGCCGGCGGCATAGTTGGGAAAATCCGTGGGCTTGATGGTGTCCCAGACCTGTAAGATCGGCATGAGGATGGACCAGGCGGCCTCGGTCTGGTCGGCCCGCATGAACAGCGTGGCGTCCCCCAGCATGACGTCCAGCAGCAGGGTTTCATACGCCTCCGGCGCCGTAACCTTAAAGGCCTCCCGGTAGAAGAATTGCATGAGCACCGGCGACAGGCGCATGGTGGGACCCGGATACTTGGCCTCGAAGCGCAGAAAAATGCCTTCCTCGGGCTGAATGGCAATGATGAGCCGGTTCGGCCGCCAATCCATCACCGACGCGGCGGGGAAGGTCTGGTGGGGCACCCCTTTGAATTGGATAGAAACCTCGGAGATCTTGGCGGGCAGGCGCTTGCCGGTGCGCAGATAAAAGGGCACCCCCTGCCAGCGCCAGTTGTCCACATAGAGCTTGACCGCGGTAAAGGTGTCGATGGAGGAATCCGGGGCCACGTTGATTTCGGCGCGGTAACCTTTCACCGCCTGGCCGTCGATGGCGCCGGCGCCATACTGACCTCGCACCGCATGGCGGTGCACCTGCTCCGGGAAAATGGGCCGGATGGCCCTCAAGACGTCGACCTTCTTGTTGCGCACTTCGTTGTCGCCGAAGGAGATGGGCGGCTCCATGGCGATGAGGCACATGATGGTGAGCAGGTGATTCTGGATCATGTCCCGCAGGGCCCCGGCGTGGTCATAGTAGTGGCCGCGGCTGCCGACCCCATCGGCCTCCGCCACGGTGATCTGCACGTGGTCGATATAGTGCCGGTTCCAGACGGGCTCAAACAGGGTGTTGGCAAAGCGGAAGGCCAGGATATTCTGGACCGTTTCCTTGCCCAGATAGTGATCGATGCGGAAGATCTGGGATTCCTGAAAGATCTCCCCCAGGTCCTGATTCAGTTGCCGGGCCGAGGCCAGGTCATGGCCAAAGGGCTTTTCCACCACGATCCGGGCCCGTTTGCGGTCCTGGTTCAGCCTGGCCTTGCCCAATTCCCGGGCCACCGGGTCAATCATCCGGGGCGGCAGACTCAGGTAAAAGATGCGGTTGGCCCGGGTATTCCAGGCCTTATCCTGATCCCCCAGCTTCTTGGCCAACTCGCCGAAGACCTCGGAATTATCCAGATCCGCGGCCATGAAACTCAGATGCGCGGCAAAGGCCCGCCACTCCTCGTCCCGGGTTTGGCCCCGCCGGGAAAATTTGTCCACGCCCTCCTTTAAGTGCTGGCGAAACTCATCCTCAGTGGTGTGGCGGTGGCCGGTGCCGATGATCAAGAATTGCTCCGGCAGCCAGTGATCCAGATACAGGTTGTAGAGCGCGGGGATGAGCTTGCGCCAGGCGAGGTCGCCGCCCCCCCCGAAAATCACGAAAACCGCGGGCTCCGGCCGCTGATCGGTTCCCATAAGACCTCCTGTAAAAAGCAGTGGTCAGTGGTCAGTAGTCAGTATTTTTACCGGCTACTGACTCCTTGCTTTTCACCCTTTATCCCACTGAGTGTGGAAGCTGCCCTCGGCGTCGAGGCGTTCATACTGGTGGGCCCCGAAGAAGTCCCGCTGGGCCTGGATCAGGTTGGCCGGCAGCATGGCGCTGCGGTAGGCGTCGAAGTAGCTCAGGGTAGCCATGAAGGCCGGGGCAGGCAGGCCGAGGCCGGCGGCCACCTGCACCACTTCCCGTAGGTCTGCTTCCCGGCTCAGGAATGCCTGGCCCAGGTGGGGGTCCATGAGGAGGTTGGGCAGATCGGCCCGGGCTTTGTAGGCGGTGCGGATATCTTCCAGGAGGGCGGCCCGAATGATGCAGCCGCCGCGCCAGATGCGGGCCACGGCCTCCAGATCCAGGTTGTAGGCATAGGTGGCGGAGGCCCGCTGGAGGAGGACCATACCCTGGGCATAGGTAGCGATCATGCTGGCGTACAGGGCGTTTTTCACCTGCTCGATGAAGCGCGGCTTATCCCCCTGAAAGGTGGGGCTGGGTCCGGCCAAAAACTTGGCCGCGTCCTGGCGCTCCTCCTTATAGCCCGACAGGTCCCGCATGACCACGGCCGCGTCGATGGTGGGCGTCCCCACCTGCAGGTCCATGGCGTCCCAGGAGGTCCACATGCCGGTGCCCTTCTGCTTGGCCTTGTCGAGGATCATGTCCACCAGGAACCGGTCGGTGCGGTCGTCTTGGCGGGTAAAGATCCTGGCGGTGATCTCCATGAGGAAGGAGTTGAGTTCCGCCCGGTTCCACCGGTCGTAGAGGGGGGCCAGTTCCGCCGGGGTCAGGCCCAGGCCCCGCTTGAACAGATCGTAGGTCTCGACGATGAGTTCCATGAGGCCGTATTCGATGCCGTTGTGGACCATCTTGACGTAGTGGCCGGCGGAGCCCGGGCCCAGATAGGTGACGCAGGGGTCGCCGTTGACATCGGCCGACGCCGCCTCCAGGATGGGGCCCACCCGGTCATACATTTCCTGGGAGCCGCCGGGCATCAGGCTGGGGCCGTACCGGGCGCCGGCTTCCCCGCCGGAGATCCCCATCCCCATGAACTGGAGATTTTTAGCGCCCAGGAATTTGCCCCGCCGGTTGGTATCGGTGAAATGGGAGTTGCCGGCGTCGATGATGAGGTCGCCGACTTCTAGCAGGGGTAGCAGTTCCTTGATCACCGCGTCCACCGGGTCGCCGGCCGCCACCAGCAGAATGAGGGCCCGGGGCCGCCGCAGGAGGCCGACGAACTCTTGCAGATCATAGCCGGCCTGGATGGGTCGGGAGCCCACCTCGTTGGCCATGAAGTCCTTGGTCTTCTCGATAGTGCGGTTATACGCAGCCACGGCAAACCCATGGTCCGCCATGTTCAGGACAAAATTGCGGCCCATGGTTCCCAGGCCGATTAAGCCGATGTCACAACCCTGATCGCTCATAAAAATCTCCACTTTTCGATTCGCCGCTTGCTGCTCACTGCCTTGAAAAGTTACCCAGGCAGGATGTAAGGTGCGCATTGCGCACCATACACGGCGGGCACGGAGGCCCGCCCCACCAACCTTTTCATGATTTACGGGTGGAGCAAAGGCCCATGAACGACTGCTTACTGCTCACTGCTCACCGCTCACTCCCAGTGGCTATTCCTCCAGCCCCAGGTCTTTCAAGGTGTTGCGGGTGGTCTCCAAGCCGGTGTGATGAATGCCGATAATTCCCAGGCTCTGGGCGATCTCCACGAACAGGGCCCGGTCGTCGATATAGACGGAGCGGGCCGGGTCCGCCTGGGAGATGTCCAGGGCGATGCGGTACATGTCGGCGTCCGGCTTGCGGAAATGGACAAAGCACGATGACACGAAAAAGTCGATGAACGAGGCCATGTTGAACTTCCGAATCCGGTGGACGGTCAGCTCCCGGCCTTCATTGCTGATGGCCGCGGTCTTGAGCTTATACTTCCACTTGAGGCCGCTCACCAGGTTGATCATCTCGGTTTTTGGCTGGGACTGGGCAAACATGAAGTTTTTGAAGTCCTCCCGGGTGAACGGCCGCTCCTGGTAGAACACCACCTGGTTCAGGTAGGTGTCCAGGTTGAGCTTGCCTTCCTCATAGGTGTCAAAGCTCATCTTGTGGCGGTCGTTTAAATCGTCCAGGTCCAGCCCGAATTTTTCGGCCGCGTCCCGGCGCATGTGGCGGTCCCAGCCGTTGGTGAGCAGGACGCCGCCGATATCCAGAAACAGGTGGGTAATCCTGGCGCTCATGATTGGCCTCCCGACAGGGCCGATTCCACGTAAAACTTGAACTTCTTTAGGGCCTGGGGCGCGTCGCCGTGCAGATGCACCCGCATGACCCGGCGGCCGTGTTGACGCAGCGACTCCAGGTCCCCCAGGGCCTGGGCGTGCTTTAGGACCGCGAAGGTATAGGGCTTCCCGGGCACCGGCAGTTCCTCGTGGTCATCGGTGGTGAGCTCGAAAAAGATGCCGGTGTTGGGTCCGCCCTTGTGGAGCTGGCCGGTGGAGTGGAGGTAGCGGGGGCCGTAGCCGACGGTGGTGGCCAGACGGAGGCGGTCCCTGAGGGTGTGGCGCAGGTCTTCCAGGGCCGATTCCACCGCGGGGCCTTCCGTCAGGTAGGCCAACAGCGCCACGTAATCGCCGGGCCGGGCCTGTCCCAGGAAGCGCCGCAGGGTGTCCGTCACCGAGGCGGCCGCGTCCCCCTGGACGTAGAGGCTGACGGGGCCCTCCGCCACCGACTGGACCTCCTCCGGCAGGCGCCCCTTTTCCTTGACCACCTGGAGCAGGCGGTTGGTGTTATCCTTGCTCTCCTGGACGTTGGGCTGGTTGAAGGCGTTGATGCCCAGGATGGCCCCGGCGGTGGCGGTGGCGATCTCCCAGCGGAAGAACTCCTGGGCCATATCGAGCCGGTCCGCCATCTCGATGGTGAGGACCGGCTGGCCCGCGGCGGCAAGGGCGGCCACGGCCTGCTCCTGCGGCACCTCCACTTCCCCCGCCAGGCGGAAGTAGGCAAAGACCCGGTCGGCGCCATACACGGAGGGGTCGCCCACCGGTTCCCCGGCCACGGGGAAGAGCCCCGTGCCTTCCTTGCCGGTGCTCTCAGCGATGAGCTGCTCCAGCCACATCCCCAGGGAGGCCATGACTGCCGGGACCACGAAGGTCACCTTGTCCCGCCCGTTGGTGGCCAGCTCGCCCAGGACGGCCCCCAGGACCACCCCGGGGTTGTCTTTGACCGGCACCTCGGGGCCGCAGGCGTGCATCATCGTCACGGCCCGGGCCAGGAGGGCCGCCACATCCAGGCCCAGGAGGGCCGCGGGCACCAGCCCGAAGTAGGACAGGGCCGAATAACGGCCGCCGATGTCGGTGAAGTTGAGGAAGGTCCGGCGAAAGCCCCGCTCTTGGGCCTGCCGGGCCAGAAGGCTGCCCTCATCGGTGATGGCCACGAAATTCTCCCCGGCCCTCTCCCCTTTGACCGCCTTGACCTTGGCGTAGAAATAGTCCATGTAGGCCAGGGGCTCGGCGGTGGTCCCCGACTTGCTGGCCACGATGAACAGCGTCTCCGCCACGGGCACCTCATGCTCGATCCGGCTGATGGTGGCGGGGTCGGTGGTATCCAGCACCGTGAGGGGCAGGCCGTGCTTCCCCGGGGGAAAGGTCCGCTGCAAGGCCAGGGGCGCCAGGCTGCTGCCACCCATGCCCATGTGAACCACGTGCCGGATACCCGCCTGGCGCACCTCCCGGGCGAAGGCGGTCAACTCCGCCACCCGGCCCGCCATGGTCTCGGCCACGGTAAGCCAGCCCAGGGCCCCGGGGATGCCCTTTTGGTCTTTAGGGTCTTTCTTCCACAGGGCCGCGTCCTTGCGCCACAGCCGGGTGCCGAAATCCTCTTTAGCCATCTGGGAAAGGCGCTGGTGCACCTTCGGCTCATAATCGCCCAGGGAAGGAATCTGCCGGTCCAACTGATCACTCATGGCTCATGGCCTCCCGGCGCTTGCCCTCCAGGGTGGACATGAGGGAGTCGAAGGGCTGGTTGAACTTCTCGACCCCCTCGTCTTCCAGTTGCTGAGTGGCCTGATTGAGGTCGATGCCCACCTCCGGCAGGCGCTGGAGGCAGGCGGCGGCCCGGTCGAGGTCCTCGGTCAGGCGGGCGGCGGGGTTGCCGTGGTCCCGGTAGGCCTCCAGCGTCTCCACGGGCAGGGTGTTCACCGTGTTGGGGCCGATGAGGGGCTCCACGTATTTGACGTCGCGATACGCCGGGTTCTTGGTGCTGGTGCTGGCCCACAAGAGGCGCTGGGGCCGGGCCCCCTGCTGAGCCAGGGCCTTGAACCGCGCGCTCCCGAAAATCTCCTGGTAGATGGTGAAGGCCACCTTGGCGCTGGCGATGGCCACCTGGCCGATGAGGTCTTTGGCCGCCATGGTCTCCAGTTTGGGGTCCAGGAGCACGTCGATGCGGCTCAGGAAGAAACTGGCCACGGACGCCACCGGGTTCAGGGGCCGATCCTGGGCCAGGCGCGCCTCCAGGCCGCCGATATAGGCCTCCGCCACTTCCCGGTAGCGGGGCAGGCCGAAGAGCAGGGTGACGTTGACGTTTAGCCCCTCGCTGATGAGCTGCCGGATGGCCGGCAGGCCCTCCTTGGTGGCCGGGACCTTGATGAGGACATTGGGGCGGCCCAAGGCCTGCCACAGGCGCCGGGCCTCGGCGATGGTGCCCGGGGTGTCGTGGGCCAGGTGCGGGTTGACCTCCAGGCTGATGAAGCCGTCTTTGCCTTTGACCCGGTCATAAAGGGGCCGGAAGAGGTCCGCGGCCCGCTGCACGTCCTCCACGGTGAGAACCTGGTAGATCTCTTGGATGGACTTGCCCGCCTGGGCCAGGCTACGGATGGCCTCGTCGTAATCGGTGCTGCCGGCAATGGCCTTTTCGAAGATGGCGGGGTTCGAGGTCACCCCCTTGAGGCCGTCGTCGTCGATGAGCTTTTGGAGTTCCCCGGAGTCGATCATCCGGCGGCGGATATAGTCCAGCCAGATGGACTGGCCGAAGGTGGCCAATTGCAGCAAAGGGTTCTCTTTCATGCCGGTTTCTCCTGTTTTTCCAGTGCCTTGATCTTACCGAGACGCCGCTTGAAACGCTCCGCCCCCTTGAAGCGGGCGTTCAAGAAACTCTTGATCAGCTCCAAGGCCAGGGCATAGCAGGTCACCCGGCCCCCCAGGCACATGACGTTCATATCATCATCCTCCACCCCCTGGTGGGCGGAGTACGGGTCGGTGATCAGCGCCCCCCGGGCACCCGGCACCTTGTTCACCGCCACGCAGGCCCCCACGCCGCTGCCGCAAAAGGCGATGCCCCGCTCCACCTCGCCGTCTGCCACGGCCCGGGCCAGGGGCACCACCAGGTCGGGGAAGTCATCGGCGGGGGCGTACTCGTGGGCGCCGAAGTCCACGACCTCGTGGCCCAGGGTCTTGAGGTCCTCCTTCATCTGTTCCTTCAGTTCGAAGCCACCGTGATCCGCGGCGATGCCCACGCGCATTGCGATCTCCTTCTTGATGCTAAGAAATGCCCGTAGGGGCGGTGCGCTCACCGCCCCTACAACCATAATCCCTCGGTTGGCGTCCCTACTTGATTTGCTTCACCAGCCTGATGATGGCGTTCCGGGAGATATCCTCAAAATCCAGGAGTTCTACCGGCTTGCCGCTCTTGGGCTTTTTGGTCACCGCCAGGGAATAGATGGGCACCGGGTGAGGGGCCAGGGCGGTGCGCACCGCTTCGCCGAGGCCGCCTTCGGGATAATGGTCCTCCACGGTGATCAACGCTTTGGTGGCCTTGGCGGCGTCCAACAGGGTGGCCGCGTCCACCGGCTTGACGCTGTACAGATCGATAACCCGGATATTGATACCCTCTTTCTGCAAGACATCGTACGCGGCCAGGGCCTCAAACAGAGTGACCCCGGCGCCGATGACGGTGACTTGATCGGTCTCGCTCCGGCGCAGCACCTTGCAGCCGCCGATGGGGAATTTCTCTTCGGGACCGTAGATGATCGGGGTCCCCATGCGGGTGGTGCGGATATAGACGATGCCATGATGTTTCAGGGCCTCTTCCACCAGGCGCTCCGTGGATATGGCATCGCCGGGGTAGAGCACCACGCTGTTCAACACCGCCCGGAACATGGCCAGGTCTTCCAGGCCCATCTGGGAGGGTCCGTCTTCGCCGATGGAGACCCCGGCATGGGACCCGCAAAACTTCAGGTTGGGCTCGGTGTACTGGCTCATGCGCACCTGGTCGAAGGCCCGGGAGAAGAAGGCCGCGAAGGTGGAGACAAAGGGGATCTTGCCCCGGGTGGCCAGCCCCAGCCCGGCGCCCACCATGTTCTGTTCGGCGATGTACATCTCGAAGAACTTTTTGGGATAGGCGTCCTCGAAGATTTCCGCATAGGTGGAGTTGCTCACTTCGCCGTCCAGGCTCACCAGGTCGGGGAACTGGGGAGAGAGGCGTTTCAAGGCGTTGCCGTACGCCTTGCGGGTGGCCAGGGAGGTTCCCGGCTCGTAAGCCGGCGGGGCCGCGGCCTGCGGCGCCACCGCAGCCGGCTTCAGGTCTTCGGGCTGGCGCACCTGTCCCCGCACCGTTTTATCCACGGGGCCCAGCTCCGGCAGGGCCTTCTCCAGTTGCTCCTGGTTCAGGGTCTTGCCGTGCCAGCCGTTTTTATCCTCCAGGAAGGAAACCCCTTTGCCCTTGATGGTCTTGGCGATGATCATGACGGGTTTGTCGGTCACATTCATGGCCTGGCCGTACGCCGCCAGGATCTCGGGGAAGGAATGGCCGTCCACCAGGATGGTCTCCCAGCCGAAGGCGGCGATGCGGTCCTCGTAGGCCATCAAATCGTGGCCGTACATGGTTTCGCCCCGCTGGCCCAGGCGGTTGACGTCCAGGACGCCCACCAGGTTGTCCAGCTTATAGTGGGCCGCCAGTTGCATGGTCTCCCACTGGGAGCCCTCGGCCATTTCGCTGTCGCCCAGGAGCACGTAGGTGGTGTAGGGCAACTGGTCCAGGTACTTGGCGTTCAGGGCGACGCCCAAACCGATGGACAGGCCCTGGCCCAGGGAGCCGGTGGCCGCTTCGGTATAGCGAAAGGACATGGTGGGGTGCCCCTCCAGGGGGCTGCCGAACTGGCGGTAGGTCATGATCTCGGCGTCGGTCAGTTGGCCGGCTACGGCCCACAAAGTATAAAACAGGGGAGAGGCGTGCCCCTTGGAAAAAATCAGCCGGTCGTTGTTGGGGTGCTTGGGGTTATCCAGGTCGTAGCGGAAGATGCCCCCGAACATGAGGGCGGCCATGAGTTCGGTGGCCGACAGCGACGAGGTCGGGTGGCCGGAGCCGGCATGGGTGGTCATGGTGAGAATATGGTAGCGCATCAGGGTGGCTAGTTTCTTCAGGTGTTCCAACTTTGGCGCGTCGGGCATAGCAAACTTCCTCCTTGGCGAACCTTATGGGCGGGATGCAGCATTCCCCATCCCCTGGCGTGGACCACACCGTCAGGCCTGCCGAAGCCCCGAAATGGGCTCAAACCCGGAAAGTCTCCGGCCTTCTTCCCAAACCCGGCCGACAGGCCGCGATTCAGGGTATGGGCCTGAGAGCCGGGCCACGTCCCCTTCAGAGAACCGGCGGTTTATAGGCTTATTTCTTAACCTAAGAACGAAACCTCGTTTTGCAATATCTGGGACCACAAAGCCGGCTCATTCGGGATGCGCCGGGAAGGTCAGTTCCGCCCCGCAGGCGCCGATAATGGCCACCAAAGGGGTCAAGGAGCAGATCAGGGCCAGGTAGAGCAAACCCGGCCACTGGTCCAGCCGGGCCAGGATATCCGGATCAAGGAGACGCCAGACCCAGGCTCCCGTCCCCACCGCCAGGAGGATGGGCGACAGGATGAGCTTGATGACCACGGGCTTCAGCCAGCGGGATTCGTAGTTCAGCCACCAGGTGAACCAGCCGGTGACCATGGCCACCGGCGTGAAGAGCACGCCGCCCCCCAGACAATGGAAGCCCGTGACCTCAAAGGACTTTACCCCGGTGATGAGATAAAGCAGGGTGAAGGCGGTGGCCGAGATCATGAAGACAATGGGAAAATGGACCACCATGGGGTGGGGATGGCGTTTCAAAAGCGGTACCCGGTGCAGCATACGGCGGCACCGCTCCCGGGCATCCGGGGCGTCGGCCTCCGGGGCCGCGGTGGCGGTCTCGGCGGTTTTCAAGACCCCCACCTGGGGATAGCGTTCGAAGACCTCCTCCCCGTGGGGGGCCTCCGGGAACTCCCCGGTGAGGTCGCCCCCGGCCCGGTGTTGACCCATGTGCTGGCCCCCTGCCCACAGGCCGCTGCCGCTGACGTCATACACCTTGCCCTCAAAGGCGATATAGGTGGGGCGGCCGTCCGCCCCGTGGTGCGCGGATAGCTCCTCGGGAGTGAATTCCCGGTCTCGGTCGTGATTTTCAGGCAAAGCGTCGATCCTTCCTGCCCGGCGCCGCGTACGGGCTCAGGTGTCGGTTTTTATGCATCTTTCGGCTTGAGGTCCGTGGCCTCCGGCGGTCCACCCTCCTCCTCGAGGGGAAAGGTGACCATGCCGCCGAAATAGCCGTTGGCGGTGACCAGCGGGGTTAAGGCCAGGACCAGGAAAAAGTACAGGAGATTGACCCCGGCCAGATGATCCAGGACCAGGGGGTTGAGCCACCGCCAGACAAAGGTGATGGCGGCGATGGTCGTCACCGCATAGGACAGGGCCTTTTCGAGGTGCACGGTTTGGTGCAGCCCCCCGGGGAAATTGAGCCAGTGGGTGAACAAGCCGGTGGCCACGGTGGGCACCATGGTGATGAGGCCGGCCCCCAGGCAGTAAAACGCGGTGTCGTCAAAGGCGCGGTCGCGGGTGATGACATAGAGCAGGCTGAAGAAGCCGGCGGACAGCAGGAACACGATGGGAAAGTGGGCCAGCAGGGGATGGGGGCGGCGCCGCAGGCCGGGATACCGCTGGAAAAATTTTGCCAAGCATGGGGGCAGCTGACGCTCGTTACCTTCAGGGATTTCCATCATGTCACTTGAGGTCGGCAGGTCGGCTCAGGGCAAGAGCTGGCTCCGCGGCTAGCTACCCCTTCTTTAGAGAAAGGCCATCAAATTGACCAGGGCCAGGGTCAACATGGCCAGGGGATAGACGCTGGCCCGGTTAAAGAGCGCCGCGGCCTGAGCCGGGTCCCGGGTCTGATATAGGCGCAGGGCCGGCAGGAGAAGAAAATAACCGCCCGCGGCCACCGCCAGGACCACCATCAAGGGCGAGAAGGTCAGGGGGGCGACCCTGACCAGCGCCACGCTCAGGGCCACGCTGAGGCTGAGGGAGGCCAGGATCAGGGCGCCGGCGCCCTCGGGGCCGAGCCGCACCGGAATGGTTTGGGCCTTAAGACGTTGATCCTCCTCCATATCGTGCCAGTCCGCCGGGATATTTTGCCCCCCGATCTCCCAGCAGAACAGCCAAAGAACCAACAGGAGCAGGAACCCGGGGGCCGGGTGCGGCTGCACGGCCAAGACCGCGGCCACCCCGCCCAGGGTCTTGACCAGGCCGCTGACCACAGTCCGGAGGTGGCTGACCCGGAGCAGCAGGCAATAGACGGCCTCCAGGACACAGCCGCCCACGAAGAGGTAAGCGCACACGGGGTTCAAACGGTAGGCCCCCGTTAGGGCCACCGCGGCCCAGGCCACCGTCCAGAGGAGACCCTCCCCCAGGCTCACCTGTCCCTGGGCCAGGGGGTGGCGCATAAAGGCGGCGTCGAGATAACCGGCTTTTTCCCGCCCCGCCGCGGTTTTAAGCTTTTCCTGATCCACCCGGTAGTCCACCACGTCGTTCAAGGCATACACCGCGGTATAGCCGGCAAACACGGTGAGCAGGCCCAGGGCGCATACTCCCAGGGGAGGTAGGCCGCCGTAACAGAGGACCGCCGCCAGGGCCGGGGTCGCCAGGTCCAGCAGGCCATGGGGCGTCCGGGACAGGGCCAGGAAGAGCTTGACCCGGGAGAGTCCGGCGGCCAGGGGAGGCGAAGTGGCGTCCAGGAGATCATCTCCTTAGGCAGATATTGGTAGGGCGGGCCTCCGGGCCCGCCATGGGCAAGCCGCAACCTCTTGGTATTGCTTTTTAAGATAAGGCCCACCGGAGCCCTGTCAAGCACGGCTCCGGGCGTGCGAGCCAACCGCCGGGGCTGGCGCCGGCACTCGGGTTTCCATACTTCCCGCCCGATAACCTCTTGAACTAGTGGGAATTGCAGATAATTTCAGCATCATGGCCGCGATTTCCCGTGGCCGGAACCGGCCTCTCAACCTTGACAGGGGTTATGCGGGTTCTTAGGTTTTCTAGACATAGCTGCGGCAGTATGCCGGCGGGGTGGAACTGTTCGGGCCGGGTATTTGTGAACTTGCGCAGCTGGTAAAACCTCGGGAGAAGGAACGATCATGCATCCGGTCGCGCCTGCCACCTTATCGCCCTGGGTACCGGGGTTGTTCAGCTTTGCCCTCTTTGTCGCCCTGGTGCTGGCGGTGTTGACCGTCGTGTTGGTCCTGACCAACTGGCTGGGGGACAAGAAGACCGACCCGGAAAAGGCGCGGCCGTATGAATGCGGGGTGATTCCCACGGGTTGGGCCCGGTTTCGGTACCCGGTGCCGTTTTACCTGGTGGCGGTGTTTTTCCTCATCTTCGATGTGGAAGCCGCGTTCATCTTCTCCTGGGCCGTGGCCTGGGAAGACCTGAGCTGGCGCGGCTGGCTGCAGATCTCCTTCTTCATTATCGTGCTGCTCCTCAGCCTGGCCTACATCTGGAAAAAAGGAGGACTCGATTGGAGTCCCGTGGCGCCGCCTCGCGGAGGCAGCCGGAAAACCTGATCCTGCGTCAGGTCGACGCAGTGCTCAACTGGGCCCGGGCCTACAGCTTCTGGCCCATGTTTTTCGGGTTGTCCTGTTGCTTCATCGAAGAGATCACCGCCTGGACGCCCAGGTATGACATCTCCCGGTTTGGCGCGGAAGTGCTGCGGGGGTCGCCCCGGCAGGCCGATCTGTTGATTATCTCCGGCACGGTCTTCAAAAAGATCGCCCCGGTGGTGCTCCGGCTCTATGAGCAGATGACCGAGCCCAAGTGGGTGATGTCCATGGGGTCGTGCGCCAACAGCGGCGGCATGTACGATTGTTACAGCGTGGTCCAGGGGGTGGACCAGTTCCTGCCGGTGGATATCTATATCCCCGGCTGCCCGCCCCGGCCCGAGGCGGTGCTCCAGGGGCTGGTGCTGCTCCAGGAAAAGGTGCGGTCGGAAAGACCGGCCCGCAAGATTTTTCATTTGAAAGGCGGCACCCAGGGCACCCAGGCCCCCATCCTGGTGGACGGCGTCAGCAAGTCCCGGGACCCTAGGGGGCCAGGCTATTACGGCACGCCCCCCCGGGGCACCGCGGTGATCCCGCCGTGGTTCTGGGAGAGCCGCTCCGAGGACATGTGGACGCCGCCGCCCCGGCGGATCGAACTGACCGAGGCCGACACCTCCCTGGCCCAGGCGCTCCGGGAAAAATTCGGCGACGCGGTAGAGCCCGCGGCCGCGACCTCTGATATGCCCACCTTCCAGGTGGCGGAGAAGAACCTCAAAGAGGTGCTGCGCTTTCTGAAGACCGAGGCCTCTCCCCGATTTCAGGGCCTCACCGACCTCACCGCGGTGGACGAATCCACCCGCAAGCACCGGGAAGATTACCCGGATTACACCCTCGTGTATCATTTGCTGGCCTTTGAGCCCCCCACCCGGGTGCGACTCAAGGTGCCGCTTTCCGGCGCCGACCCCGTGGCCCCGAGCATCACCGATATCTGGCCGTCGGCCAACTGGTACGAGCGGGAATGTTATGACATGTTCGGCATCCGCTTCGACGGCCACCCGCGTCTCTGGCGCCTGCTCATGCCCCACGACTGGGAGGGACACCCCTTGCGGAAGAGCTACCCGGACCGGGCCACCCAAATGCCGCCCTATACCCTGGAGGACGCCCACCGGTACCAGCCCCTGGATGCCGCCAAATTTATGCCAGGCCGGCTGGGAGAGCAAGAGTTCCTCCTGAACGTCGGCCCCCATCATACCAGCACCCATGGCCTGATCCGCTTCATCCTGGCCCTGCGCGGCGAGGAAATCACCGCGCTCGACACGGACATCGGCTACCACCACCGGGCCGCGGAAAAGATCGGCGAACGCCAGTCGTGGTACCAGTACATCCCTTACACCGACCGGATAGACTATCTGACCGGGGTGGCCAACAACCTGAGCTATCTCCAGGCGGTGGAGACCCTGGCGGATATCAAGGTGCCGGACCGGGCCCAATTCATCCGGGTGATGCTCACCGAGTTTTTTCGCCTGAGCAACCACCTGGTGTGGTTCGGCACCCACCCCCAAGACGTCGGGGCCATGACCCCCACCTTTTACACCTTTGTGGAACGCGAAAAAATCCTGGACATCATCGAGCTCATCACCGGGGGGCGGCTGCATCCCTCCTGGTTCCGGCTCGGGGGCGTGGCCATGGACCTGCCGGAGGGCTGGAAAGACCTGGTGGACGACTTCGTCAAGATCTTCCCCCAACGGCTCAAGGAATATGAAGCCCTGGTCACGAAAAACCCGATCTTTGAGGCCCGGAACCGGGGGATCGGCTACTTTTCCCTGGAGGACGCCCTGGATTGGGGGGTGACGGGTCCCAATCTGAGGGCCTGCGGCCTGGCATGGGACCTCCGGAAAAAGTTCCCCTATGCCGCGTACGAGGCCTTCGACTTTGACATCCCCACCGCCGGCGACGGCGCCGGGGGTGATAGCTACGACCGCTACCTGGTGCGGGTGGAGGAGATGCGCCAGAGCCTCCGGATCATCGAGCAGGCGGCCAACCGGATGCCGCCCGGGCGCTATATCACCGACGACTACCGCTACGCCATCCCCGTCAAAGAGGACACCCTGAAGGATATCGAGAGCCTGATCCATCATTTCATCAACGTGTCCCGGGGGCCGACGATTCCCCGGGGCGAGGCTTACGCCGCCACCGAGCACGCCCGGGGCGAGCAGGGCTTCTACGTGGTCAGCGATGGGGGCAACATGGCCTACCGCCTGCGCAACCGCTCCCCCGGGTTTGCCAACGTCCAGGTCTTGCCGCTGATGGCGGTGGGGCACCTGCTGGCGGATTTGGTCGCCATTCTCGGCTCCCTGGATTACGTGATGCCGGATATTGATCGGTAAAAGCTTGGAATTTAGGCAATATGTCATGAAAGAATTTTTCTGGCGGGCACGGAGGCCCGCCCCACCAGAAACAAAGATGGTGGGGCGGCCGTCCCTGGCCGCCACCAGAGCAACGGCCCAATTTGGGTCTTTCAAAAGTCCAGGCTTATGATACCGGAAGAACTGCGCGCACGGCTGCAAACCCGCGTCCACCAGGCCGAGAGCCCCCGGGAACAGGCCATCAACGTCATGTATGAGATCCAGCGGCACTACGGCTATCTCACGGACGAAGGACTGGGCGAGGCCGCGGCCCTGCTGGGGATGACGCCCCTGGAGCTGGAGGAGTTGGCCACGTTTTATGACTTCGTCTACCGGGAGCCGGTGGGCCGCTTCGTGCTCCATGTTTGCGACGGCGTGGTCTGCTGGATGTTCCACGAGGGCACGCTGTTCGACTACCTGTGCCGGAAACTGGGGGTGTGCGCCGGGGAGGTCTCGGCCGACGGCATGTTCACCGTGCTGCCCACGGCCTGTATCGGCAACTGCGACGAGGCCCCGGCCATGGTGGTCAACGGCCGCTTCTTCGGCAATCTCACCCCGGCGCGCCTCGACGAGATCCTGGAGCAGTTAAAGACCGAACCCTGTGACATCGTGCTGTGTCGGTGATCCGATGTACGAGCAAGCCCTGTTCAAAAATCGCCGGGAAGGCCGTCCCGCCACCATTGACGAGTATCGCGCCGGCGGCGGCTACCAGGCCCTGAGCGACGCTATCCGGAAATATTCCCGGCCGGAGCTCATCGGACTCCTCAAGGAGTCCGGTCTGACGGGGCGGGGCGGGGCCGGGTTCCCCACCTGGCGCAAATGGAGCTTCGTGCGGGATGACGCGCCCCATCCCCGCTACATCGGGGCCAACACCGATGAAATGGAGCCGGGCACCTTCAAGGACCGGGTCCTGGTCAACATCGACCCCCACCTGGTCATTGAAGGCATCATCCTGGCCGGCTACGCCATCAACGCCCAGAAGGCGGTTTATTTTATCCGTCCCACCTACGAGATGGACGCGCTACTCATGGAACGGGAACTGCAAGTGGCCCGGGAGGCGGGGTTTCTGGGAAAGCACATCCTGGGGAGCGATTTTTCCTTTGATATTGTGGTGCACCGCAGCGCCGGGCGCTATATCTGCGGAGAAGCTACGGCCATGGTCCAGGCGATTATGGGCAAGAGGGCCCACCCCCAAAAAGACGTGCACATGACCGACAAAGGCCTGTGGGATAAGCCCACCGTGGTCAACAATGCCGAAACCCTGGCTTGCGTGCCCTTGATTATCAGGAACGGCGGCGCCTGGTTCAAGAATCTGGCCCGTACCCCGACCGGGGCCGGCACCAAGCTCTATTGCATCAGCGGCAAGGTCGCCAAGCCCGGCTGTTATGAGTTGCCCATGGGCATTCCCTTCCGGGAGATTCTGGAGAACGTGGCCGGGGGCATGCTGCCGGGGTCCCAACTCAAGGCCTTTATTCCCGGAGGGGCCTCCACCAGCTATATGCCGCCGAAGTTTCTGGACGTGGCCATGGACGACGAGTCCTTGAAAGCGGTGGGCCATCGCTTCGGCACCGGCGCCATCATGGTCTTCGACCAGCACTCGTGCATCGTGGCCGCCACCTTGAACCTGATGCAGTATTTCGCCCGGGAATCCTGCGGCTTTTGCACGCCCTGCCGGGAGGGCTTCCCCTACATCCGGGATCTGTTGTGGCGCATCGAAAAGGGAGAAGGCAAAGAGGAATACATCACCATAATCCGGGAAATGGCCGGACACATGGAGAAAGCCTATTGTGCTTTTGCCCCCGGGGCGGCGGAGCCCCTCATGGGCATGCTGCAATATTTTGAGGGTGAAATCCGGGAACATATCAGCCAGCGGCGTTGCCCGTTCAAGGAGGAGTATCGGCCCTATCAGGGACTCTGGTATCCCCCGGAAGCATAAGTGAAGAAGTCTTTAGGATTATCATGCCGAAGTTGACCATCGACCGCCTGGAAGTCGAAGTCCCCGAAGGCACCAACGTGCTGGAGGCCGCGGAGCGCCTGGGAATTATGATTCCCCGATTCTGCTACCATCCGGCGCTGGGGTCCGTGGGGGCTTGCCGGGTCTGCGCCGTGATGTTTCTGGAGGGACCGGTGAAAGGGGTCGAAATGAGCTGCATGACCGAGGCCAAGGATGGCATGGTGGTATCCACCACTCACCCGGAAGCCATGGAGTTCCGCAGATATGTCATTGAGTGGCTCATGATGAACCATCCCCTGGACTGCCCGGTCTGCGACGAAGGCGGCCACTGCCTGCTCCAGGACGAGACCGTGTCCGGCGGCCACGGCATCCGGCGTTATCCGGGTCCCAAGCGCACCTATCATGACCAGTACCTGGGGGTGTTTGTCCAGCATGAAATGAACCGGTGCATCCAGTGCTGGCGTTGCCGGCGCTTCTACCAGGAATTTGCCGGCTACCGGGACCTGGGGGCCATGCAGATCGGCAACCGCACCTACTTCGGGCGCTTCGGCGATGGGGCGTTGGAAAGCCCGTTTGCCGGCAACCTCATCGATGTCTGCCCCACCGGGGTGTTTACCGATAAACCCTCCCGGTTCATCGGCCGGCGGTGGGATTTTGAGCGGGGGCCGTCGTTGTGCCTGCACTGCTCCCTGGGGTGCAACACCGTGGCCAGCGCCAAATACCGGGAGGTGGTGCGCCTGGAGGCCCGGTTGCATGAAGCGGTGAACGGCTATTTCATCTGCGACCGGGGCCGCTACGGGTTTGCCTACGCCAACCTCCCGGAGCGGCCGCGCCGGGCCCGCCTGGGGGACCGGGAAGTCCCCTGGGGTGAGGCCATCCAGGCGGCCGCCGATCAGCTGGCGCAGATCAGCCGCGACTATGGCCCCGGGGCCGTGGCCTGCCTGGGCGGCATCCGCAGCAGCCTGGAGACCCAGGGGGCCCTCAAGCTTTTCTGCCGGACCCACGGCTGGCGGGACCCCACCTTCTTCTGGGACCCGGCCCTGGAGCACAAGGTTAAGGCCGCGGTGGCGCGGCTGGACGGCCGCCTGGCGGTTTCGATGCGCCAGATCGAGGACGCGGATTTTATCGTGGCCGTTGGCGCCGACCCGGTCAACGAAGCCCCGATGCTGGCCTTGGCCCTGAGGCAGGCCCAGCGCCGGGGAGCGCCGGTAGCGGTCCTGGACCCCCGGCCGGTGGAGCTGCCCCTGGAGTTTGTGCACCTGGCGGTGCCCCCCGGATGCCTCGAGGCGGCGCTCGCCGCCCTGGTCAAGGGCGCCCTGACCGGAGAGGCGGCTGCGGGTCTGGCCAATGCTGCCCGGGCCTTCTATGACGCCCTGCCCGAGGGCTATCCCGGAGACCCGGCCGTCGGGGCGCGCCTGACGGCGCTGGCCGAGGGCTTGCAGAACAGCCGGAAGCCGGTGGTGGTGTGCGGTATCGACATCGTCCGGGAGACCACGCCGGGGTGCGCGGCGGACGCTGCCCTGCTGCTGCAGCACGCGGGGAAAGAGGCCGGGCTGTTCTATCTCTTACCCGGCGCCAATGCCTTCGGCGCGGCGCTCATCACTGCGCCCGAAACTCCCGGGGCCGCCTCCAGTCCGGGGGGGCAGTGGCCCTGGGGCCCGGCCCAGGTGGGTGAGCCGCTGGGTCCTGGGCAACCGGCCCTCAACGCTGAGGAGATCCTCGAGGGGATCGACCAGGGGGAGATCAAGGCCCTGGTGCTGGTGGAGTCCGATCCCTTCTGGCTCTCAGGTGATGAAGAGCGGGTGGCCTGGGCCTTGGAGCGACTCGAACTCCTCGTGGTCCTGGACTATCTGCCGTCGCCCACGGTAAAGCGGGCCCACGTGGTCCTGCCCACCCTGCCGTTATTCGAGCGGACCGCCGCCGGCTTCGTCAACCAGGAAGGCCGGCTGCAAGCCGCACTGCCGGTGCATGGCGGGGGCACGCCCCTGGCTCTCATCAGCCCCGAGGTCCATCCGCCGCGGACCTTTCTTGATTATGTGCCCGGCAGCGACCCCCGGACGCCGGCGGAGATTTTCCAGGAGATGACCCAGGCCGTCTCGGGCCTTACGGCCCCCGCCCCCGTGGACCTGTGGGCCTGGCTAAGCCGCGGGAATCCGGTGCTGGCCAGGGTCAGGTCCCTGGCCGACCACCCGGAGGGCCTGCGGCTGCTCGCGGCAGCCCGCGCCGGGCAGGATTTTGCCGCCGCCCCGGCGCCTCCCGAAGAGCCGCCGGCCGCTCAGGCGGAACTCCTGCTGGTGGATTGGACCTTCGGCACCGAGGAGTTGGCGAGTTACGCCCCCGTCCTCCGGGAGGCGGAAGCGGAGCCGGTGCTCTGCCTGCATCCCCGGGATGCTGCGCCATCAGGCCTGGCGGACGGCGACCGGGCCGCGGTTCACCTCCCCAAGGGGTCGGTGGCCGTCACGGTGAGGCTGGCCGAGAACATGGCGCCGGGGGTCGTGGTCCTGCCCCGGCACCGCCGGCTGGACTGGCGCAAGCTGGCGGGGACGCGGGTGTATCTGCCCCCCAACCTCATCGTCAAGGTGCAAGGATGAGCTTATGAGCCTTTGGGTGGCCGGCATCATCGTATTGATCGTCAAGCTGCTGGTGGTGCTGGTGGCTTTGCTGCTGATGGCGGCGTACCTGATTTACGTGGAACGCCGGCTATTGGGGTTTTTCCAGCTCCGCCTGGGCCCCAACCGGGCCGGGCCTCTGGGGCTGCTCCAGCCCATCGCCGACGCCATCAAGCTTTTGACCAAAGAAGATTTCATCCCCGCAGGCGCCGACCGCTACATCTTTCTCTACGCGCCGGCGGTGGTGGCCGGCACCGCGCTCCTGATCTTCGCCGTGGTGCCCTTTGCCCAGGGGTGGACCCTGCACGGGCAGCCGATCCCCGGGGTGGTCACCGACCTCAATGTGGGCCTGCTCTACGTCTATGCCCTGTCGTCCATCGCGGTGTACGGCCTTGCCCTGGGCGGCTGGGCGTCCAACTCCAAATACAGCCTGTTGGGGGCCATCCGGGGCGCGGCCCAGATGATCAGCTACGAGCTGGCCCTGGGGCTGTCCCTGGCCCCCATCGTCATGATGTCCGGATCTTTCAGCCTGGTGGACATCGTCAACGCCCAGGCCCGCGGCCCCTTTATCCTGTGGCAGCCGCTGGCCTTCATCATCTTTTTCGTGAGTTCCGTGGCCGAAATGAAGCGCATCCCCTTTGATATCCCGGAGGCGGAAAACGAGCTGGTGGCCGGCTACCACACGGAGTACAGCGGCATGCGCTTCGGCCTCTATTTTCTCGGCGAGTACGTCACCATGGTGACCCTGGGGGCCCTGGTGGCGGTGTTCTTCCTGGGGGGCTGGCGGGGGCCCTGGCTGCCGCCGCTGCTGTGGTTTTTCATCAAGATAGGCGCAGTGATCTTCGTCATCATCTGGATCAGGGCCACGCTGCCCCGGTTTCGGTATGACCAGCTCATGCACCTGGGCTGGAAACTCTTGATCCCCCTGGCCCTGCTCAACGTCATCGTCACGGGCGGGGCCTTGCTGGCCCTGGGATACCACATTTGACCCGGAGGAGCGGACCCGTAGGTCCGCCCCTACCAAGAAGGGTGGCGCCATGAACATGAGCGAACACGTAAAACCCCCCGGAGCCGGGAAAAGCAGTTTCGACCTCATTGACCCGGATATCCTGTGGAAAGAGCTGGATTTCTCCAAGGGGATCACCCTGCTGGACCTGGGGTGCGGCCCCGGACACTACGCCCTGGCGGCCGCGCAGCTCATCGGCCCGGAGGGCACGGTCTACGCGGTGGATTTATGGGATGAAGGGGTAGCCCATCTCCAGAAACGGGCCAGCCAGGAGTGCTTGTTCAACATCAAGGGCCTGGTGGCCAAGGCGGGCGACATCCCCCTGGATGACCGGAGCGTGGATGTGGGGTTCATGGCCACGGTGCTTCATGACCTGGCGGAAGCCGGGACCGCGGCGGGTGCTTTGGAGGAAATGCTCCGGGTAATCAAGCCCGGGGGGCTGCTCGCCATCGTGGAATTCGACAAGATCGACGGGCCGCCGGGGCCGCCTAAGCATATCCGCCTGGCCCCGGTGGAAGTGGACGCCCTGGTGGCGCCCTACGGGTTCAAACGGCAAAAGACTGTTAAACTAGGGCCTTATAATTATTTGATCACATTCCGGAAAGCCTAACGGCAGCCGCGAGCGGGGAAGCGCCGTCATGCAGGAAAGACGTAATTGGTGGCAGATAAGCTGCCGGGCCGTGGCCGGGTTGTGGGACGGCTTTGCCATGGTGCTAAGGCATCTCGGCCGCCGCCCGGTCACTGAAGAATACCCGGAATACAAGCGGCCCCTGCCGGCACGCACCCGGGCCCGCATCATTCTTACCCGGGACCCGGACGGGGAGGAGCGTTGCGTGGCCTGCTTCCTCTGCGCCGCGGCCTGCCCGGTGTCCTGCATCTCCATGGCCGGGGAGGAACGGGCCGACGGCCGCCGCTGGGCCCGGTGGTTCCGCATCAACTTTGCCCGCTGCATTTACTGCGGCCTGTGCGAGGAGGCCTGTCCCACCCTGGCCATCCAGTTGACCCCGTTTTTCGAGTTTTGCGAGCGGGATCTCCTGACCCTGGTGGCGGAAAAGTCGGACCTCTTGGTGGATCACGGCGGCAAGAACCATGACTACAACTTTTACCGCCGCGCCGGGGTGGACATGGTGGGAGCCAAGGGCACCCATAGCGGCGAAGCCTCACCGGTGGATATCAAGAGCAACATGCCTTAAGGGCACGGGGATCAAGCCCGAGGGATAAACAGGATCCGGCCATGAACCTTTATGCCATGATTTTTTATGTGCTGGCCGTCACGGTCGTGACCACGACGGCCCTGGCCGTCACGCGGCGCAACCTCATGCATGCCATTGTCTTTCTGGTGTTCAGCTTCTTTAGCACGGCCCTGCTCCTCTACCTGTTGGGCGCGCCTTTCCTGGCGATGTTGGAAGTGGTCATCTATGCCGGGGCCATCATGGTGCTGTTCCTCTTCATCGTCATGATGCTGGAAATCAGGCCGGACCGCAGAGGCCTAGGGGACTACGCCCGGCAATGGTTGCCGGCCCTGCTCCTGTCGGGGACTACCTGGCTCATCATGTTCCTGTTGATCCTGCTGGAATCCGGCCGCAGGTTGTTGCTGCCCCTGAGCACGGCCTCACCCCTGGTCTTTGGCCGGTTTCTCTTCCAGAAATACTGGTTGGGGGTGGAGATCGCCTCGTTTCTCTTATTCGTGGCCCTGGTGGGGGGGCTCTACCTGGGCCGGGGCGTTGAGACCCCGGGAGATTGAGTCATGGTCGAAATCGTGCCGTACAGCCATGTGCTTATTCTGGCGGCGATCCTCTTCGCGCTGGGGGCCGGGTGCGCCGTCACCCGGCGCAATCTCATCATGATCCTGATCGGGGTGGAAGTCATGCTGAGCGCCGCCGGCCTGGCCTTTGTCGGCGCCTCCTTACGCTGGCAGCAATTGGACGGGCAGGCCTTCGTCATCTTCATCATGGCCGTGGCGGCCTCCGAAGTGGCGGTGGGCCTGGCCTTGATCGTTTATTCCCAACGCCGCACCGGTTCGGTGGATGCCGACGACTATGACCTGATGAAGGGTTAACGTGGAAACCGTTCTCCTGCTCCTGCTGCTGTTTCCTTTGAGTGGCGGCGTCCTCAATGCCGTGGTAGGGCGACTTTTGCCCCGGCGGGCCTCGGAGGTGGTCGCCTGTCTCGGCGTCCTGGGGGCTTTGGTCATGGCGGCGATTGCCCTGGTCGTGGCCGGGAAACAGGTTTATGACCTCACCTTCTTCCCCTGGATCAGGGTAGGGGAGTTCTCCGCGGCCATGAATGTCCATTATGATCCCCTGGCCGCGGCCATGGCCCTGATGGTCACCTTTATCTCCAGCCTCATCCACGTCTATTCCGTGGCGTTCATGCGCCAGGACTCGGATTACGTCCGGTATTTCAGCTACCTGAACCTCTTTGTCTTTGCCATGCTGGTGATCACCCTGGCCGACAACCTGATCTTTGTCTATCTAGGCTGGGAAGGGGTGGGATTCTGTTCTTACGCCCTCATCGGCTTTTGGTACACCCAGGTGGCCAATGCCGAGGCCGGCCGCAAGGCCTTTGTGGTGACCCGCATCGGGGATATAGCCTTCGGGGTGGCCCTGGCCCTGTTTTTCTCCCTGTTTCAGAGCTTTTCCATTACCTATATCGACAGTCACGTGTCTGCCTTGAGCACCACCCTGGCCACCGTTTTAGCCCTGCTGCTCCTGTGGGCGGCGGCGGGTAAATCGGCCCAACTCCCTTTGACCATCTGGCTGCCCGACGCCATGGCCGGTCCCACCCCGGTGTCGGCCCTGATTCACGCCGCCACCATGGTCACCGCCGGCGTCTATCTGCTCATGCGGCTGTTCCCCCTGGTGCAGATGGCGCCGATAGCTCTCTTCATCATCGCCGCGGTGGGGTCCATCACCACCCTCTATGCGGCTTTGGCGGCCCTCGCCCAGTCTGATGTCAAACGCATGTTGGCCTATTCCACCATCAGCCAGGTGGGATACATGATCCTGGCGGTGGGAGCGGCGGACATCGTGGGCGGCATGTTTCACCTCCTGTCCCATGCCTTCTTTAAGTCAATGCTGTTCATGGCGGCAGGCTGCGTTATCCAGGCCGTGGATGAAGAACACAATATCTTCAAGATGGGGAACCTCCACCGCTTTCTCCCCGCGGTGTCCTATATTTTTCTGGCCGGAGCGTTGTGCCTGAGCGCCTTTCCACTCCTGGGAGGCTATTTCAGCAAGGACCGCATTTTGTTGGCAACCTTCATCTATCCGGATTCTGCTTATAAGATCTGGTGGTTCATTGCCCTGGTGGCCGCGTTCTTGACGCCGCTGTACACCTTTCGGGCTTATTTCATCATCTTCGTGGAGCGTCCCGGCGGCCGCCAAGCCGGCGAAGTTCAGCCCCTGCCCAAGGCCATGGTGTGGATCTTATGGCCCCTGGTCTTCCTGGCTTTAGGCGACGGCCTGTTGAACCTGCCGGGCGGGATCGGCAAGAATTTTCTGGGCAGGTACTTCGAAATGGTGCCCGGCGCCCGTCCCGACCTGGGCGCGCCCCTGTCGCTGGAGTGGATCATGGCGATCCTCAGCGCCTCCCTGGTAGTGGGGTCTTTAATCCTGGCGTACTGCCTCTATGTGCGCCGCCCGGTCAAAGAGCCGGAGATGCGGGGGCTGCACAAGTTCTTGTTCTCCGGGCTCTATCTGGACGACCTCTATCAGATGCTCTTCGTCCGGCCTTACCGGCGGATGAGCGAATTTGTCAAGGCGCGGGTGGAAGAACGAGGCATCGATCGGGCTACCGAGACCGCCGCGTTGGGATCTTTTCACCAGTTCTGGAATGCGGCCAAATTTCTCTGGAGTGAGGTTGATGACCGCAGCATCGATAACAGCTACACCAAAGGAACCGCGGCATTCGTGACGCTTTCCCGGGGCCTGGGGTACTGGACGAGCGGCAGGCTTTCCACCTACTTGAAGATGTTGCTGCTGGGATTGACCGTCTTCCTGATCGTTCTGATATGGGGTTGGTACGACTAACGGAGGCCAGACATGGTGCACATACCACTCCTGACGATAATCATTTTTTTTCCTCTGGTGGGAGGATTTTTAGCTCTGGCGACCGGCAGAGAGCATCCCCTCCTTTGTCGTTGGATCAGTCTGATCGCCACCTTGGTGGAATTTTCTCTGGTAAGCTCGATATTTTTTCTGCATTTATCACCGCAGGCCGGCCCCACCGGCACCTGGCTGTTGGTGGAAGATTACCCCTGGATCACCAGCCTGGGGGTGCGCTATAGCCTGGGGCTGGATGGGGTGAGCCTGCTTCTCCTGCTCCTCACCGCCTTTATTAATATCCTATGCATTCTCATCTCCTGGCGCGCCATTACGGACAAGATCGGCTCCTTCCATTTCTTCCTGCTCTTTTTAGAGTCCAGCGTCATGGGCCTGTTCATGGCCACCGATCTCCTGCTTTTTTACCTGTTCTGGGAAATCCAGATCATCCCCATGTTTTTCCTGATCGGCATCTGGGGCCATGAAAAGCGGGTGCACGCCGCTCTCAAGTTTGTCCTGTTCACCTTATGCGGCAGCTTGTTGATGCTCATTGCTCTGATCGCGATTTATGTGATGCACGGGCAGCAAACCGGGGTTTATACGTTTGCCTATTACCAGTTGCTGCACACGCGCTTCAGCCCCACAACCGAGATGCTGCTCTATGCCGCCTTTATGCTGGCTTTTGCCATCAAGATTCCCATTGTGCCCCTCCATACCTGGCTCCCGGACGCCCATACCCAGGCGCCCACGGCCGGAAGCCTGGATCTGGCCGGGTTGCTGTTGAAGACTGGATTCTATGGGTTTTTCCGCTTCGCCTTTCCACTCTTCCCCCTGGCCGCCAAGGCCTCGATTCCGGTGCTCATCGCCCTGGGATTGGGGGGCATGTTCTATACCTCCTGGATTGCCCTGGCCCAAACCGATATCAAACGCCTGGTGGCTTATTCCAGCATCGGCCATATGGGACTGATGGTCGTCGGCATCGCGGTCTGGAATTTCCTGACCCTGAGCGGCTCCTTGTTGCAGATGATTAACCACGGTATCTCCACGTCGGCGCTGTTCGTCATGGTGGGGATGATCGGCGAACGGACCGATAGCCGGAATTTTGCCGATTTGGGGGGCCTCTGGACCAAAATGCCGGTGTACAGCGTCTTTTTCCTGTTCTTTGCCCTGGCTTCCATGGGTTTGCCGGGATTGAATAATTTCGTGGGGGAAATCTTGATTCTGGTGGGCCTCTTTAAGGCCCGGCCGATCCTCGGCATCCTGGGCTTCGGCGGGCTGATCTTTACGGTGATTTATATTCTGCGGATGGTGAAAGACGCCCTGTTCGGCGAACCGAGAGCTGAGCACCTTCTCTGGGATGTTAACGCCCGGGAAGTGGTCATTCTCCTGATGATGGCCATCCCCATCCTGTTCATCGGCCTGCACCCGGGCCCGGCGCTGCAGTTGTTGGATCAGCCGGTGCAGCACCTGCTGACGCAATTCAGCGTTGTGGCTGGGGGTATGTAATCGGGTTGGCTCTCTTAAGATCTAACTCCATATCGTAAAGGACAAGAGCTTATGAAAATCCTGGTGGTGTATTACTCCATGTACGGCCACGTCCTGAAGATGGCGCGAGCCGCGGCGGCAGGGGCCGGGGAGGTGGCCGGCGTCGAGGTCATCATGCGCCGGGTCCAGGACCTGGAATCCAACCTCCCCAAGCTCCAGGGCAGTAAGCACGCCCAGGCGGTGCTGGCGGAGCACCAAGATACTCCCATCGCCACCCTGGAGGATCTGAAAAATGCCGACGGCGTCATTTTCGGCACCCCGACCCGGTTCGGCAACATGTGCGCCCAGATGAAGCAGTACTTCGACGGCGCCCTGGAGCTGTGGCTCTCCGGGGCCCTGGAGGGCAAGCCCGCAGGGATCGTGGCCTCGACGGCCACCACCCACGGCGGCCAGGAGACCACCTGCCTGACCATGATGGCGCCCCTGCTGCATCTAGGGTTTATCATCGTGGGGGTGCCGTATTCCACTCCGGGCATGTTGCACACCGAGGGCCGGGGCGGCACCCCCTACGGCGCCACCACCGTGGCCGGGGGCCGCAATGAACTGAACCCTGCCCCGGAAGACCTGGAGATCGCTCGCGCCCTGGGGCGCCGGGTGGCCGACATCGCCAAAAAGCTCAAGGGGTAAAAGGACCTCGATGGTATGAGCACGGACTGGACCGGCCTGGCCCCCATCCTGATCCTGTCAGGCGGCGGCACCCTGATCTTTCTGGTCGGCGCCTTTTGGCGGCGGCGGCCGGACGAATTGCTCTTTGCCCTGGCCCTGGTCACCGCCGCGGCCGCAGGGGGGGCGACCCTGCTGCTGCCGCCGGTGAACCCGAGCTTTGAGGGGATGCTGGATCTGGGCGGCTATTCCCGGTTCTTCACCCTGCTGATAGTGTTTATTACCCTGATCACCCTGCTCTTCCTGCGCCGGTACAGCCTGGGCCACGGCTTTGCCGGGGATGAACTGTACGCCCTGCTGATGTTTGCCGCCCTGGGGATGGTGCTGGTGGCCGTGGGGACCAATTGGGTCATCTTCTTCCTGGGGTTGGAGCTCATGTCCCTGGCCCTCTACGTCCTCATCGCCATCCGCAAAGGCGAACCCTACGGCAATGAGGCGGGCCTGAAGTATTTCATCATGGGCGCGGTGGCTACGGCGTTTTTGACCTTTGGCCTCGCCCTCCTGTATGCCATGACCGGCACCCTCGATATCGCCGGGTCCCTGGCTGCGACCCAGGCCGGGTCCCTGGCGGTCATCCTCCTGGCCCTGGCCCTGGTCCTCACGGGCATCGGCTTCAAGATCTCCCTCGTGCCCTTCCATCTGTGGACTCCGGATGTCTATCAGGGGTCCCCGGCGCCCATCACCGCGTTCCTGTCCACCGGCTCCAAGGTGGCGCTGTTCGCAGCGCTGCTGCGGTTTTGCCTGGCGGCGTCCACCCCGGTTTGGGACTATGCCTGGCCGCTCTTGTGGGCCCTGGCGGTCATCACCATGGCGGTGGGCAACCTCACCGCCCTGTATCAGACCCACGTTAAGCGCATTCTGGCTTATTCCTCCATCGCCCAGATGGGGTACCTGTTCATGACCCTGTTGGCCGTCAGGGACGGGGGGCTCCCCGCCCTGATGTTTTACCTGGCGGTTTATGCCGTCATGGACCTGGGAGCCTTCGGCCTCATCGGGACGTTTTCCGAAGGCGATGCCGACCTGGAGGACCTTCCGGACTACCAGGGGTTGGGCTATTCCCACCCGTGGCGCGCCGCCATCTTCGCCACCTGCCTCATCTCCCTGGCGGGGCTGCCGCCCACCGCCGGGTTCATGGGCAAACTGGTGCTCTTCCGGGCGGTGCTCCAGGCGGACTTCATCGTCCTGGCGGTCCTCGGCATCCTCACCGTGGTGACTTCCATCTATTACTATATGAACGTGGTGGTGCACCTCTACATGCACCAACGGGGGGCCGGCACGCCGGTGTTCGCCGCGGACCTGGCCATCGGCCTGGCCTGCGCCGTGATCCTGGTCGCAATCCTGTGGCTGGGGATCGTTCCCGAGCCTCTGCTGAAATTGATCTCCGGCATCGCCGCGGCCCTGCCGCAACCGATCTGATCTGGTCCGGGTCTTCAGCTCCTGCCTCGAAAAGTTCAAAGTTCAAGGTTCAAGGCTAATGTGGGGGAGCGCGCCAGTGTGCTTATATATGATGCGCCATTACCCTGGGGGTGGCGGGCGGGGACGCCCGCCCTACCAAATATTTAGGATTTGCGGGTAAGCCGCAGGCTCAGGTTCAACTGGTGAGAAATCAGAAAAAGAATCTCCCTCCCTATCTCCCCGCAGGGGTGGCATCAGCGCACAAACTGATTATCTTTAAAAGCAAATAGGGCCACACGCAAGTTTCGGCGCCAAATCCGTCTCAACCCCGGAGGACCGGGCCATGGCAGCACCCCTAACCACCATCCAGCAAGATATCCGGGTGAATTACCACTATGCGGTGCACTTCACCCGGGACCTGTTTGCCGCCGGCAACCCTCTGATGCGCGACCTCCTGGCCGAAAACGACTCCGGCTGTCCCAAAAAGCTCCTGGTGGTCGTGGACCGGGGAGTATATCAGCACCACCCGCAGCTTTTGTCCAGAATCGAGGCTTATTGCCTGCACTACCCTGAGGTGATCGACCTGGCCGGGGTGCCGCTGTTGTTCGGAGGGGGCGAACGCCTCAAGAACGACCCCTTGCACGTCACCATTGTGCAGCAGGCCATCCAGGCCGGGGGCCTCTGCCGCCACTCCTACGTGGTCGCGGTCGGCGGCGGCGCCCTCATCGACGTGGCCGGGTTTGCCGCGGCCACGGCCCATCGGGGCCTCCGGCTGATCCGGGTGCCCACTACCGTCATGGCCCAGGCCGACGCCGCCATCGGCGTCAAAAACGGCATCAACGCCTTCGGCAAGAAGAATTTCATCGGCACCTTCGCCCCGCCGGTGGCAGTGGTGAACGACGCCGATTTTCTGCCTACCGTGTCCCAGCGGGATTGGATCGGCGGCGTGGCCGAGGCCGTCAAGGTGGCCCTGATCAAGGACGGGGCCTTCTTCGACTTCCTGGAGGCCAGCGCCGCGGCCCTGGCCGACCGGGACCTGGACCTCATGGAGCAGGTGATCCACCGCTGCGCGGTGTTGCATCTGGACCACATCGCCAACGGCGGCGACCCCTTCGAGTCCGGCTCCTCCCGGCCCCTGGACTTCGGCCACTGGGCGGCCCACAAGCTGGAGCAGCTCTCCGGCTTCGAGCTGGGGCACGGCCAGGCCGTGGCGATGGGTATCGCCCTGGACGCCACGTACGCCCATCTCCTCGGGCTTCTGGCCCGACCGCAGTGGCAACGGATCCTCGATACGTTGGCCAACCTGGGGTTTGCCCTCTATGATCCCCTGATGGAGTTGGAGTACGGCCTCCTGGGCGGCCTGACGGAGTTCCGGGAACATCTGGGCGGCGGGCTCACCATCATGCTCATCTGGGACATCGGCCAGGGGATCGAGGTGCACGACATGGACCCGGACCTGGTGGGGCAGAGCGTGGCGCTCCTGAAGCAGCGTGCCGAGGTTCCTCTCGGCTATGCGGCCCGAGCCATGGCGAGACTGGCCGGCAGGTAGGTGCCCCTGCGTTTCCAGGGCAGGATCAGTCTTGCCTTTGAGGCTTATCGAGGATTTGGCACATGACCTCCTCACACTCCCTCCCCTAACCCTTACAGGGGGATGTGAAGAGAGCTTAAGGAGAGGGCGGGGCAGCCACAGGCGATACGCCTGTGCTACCAAGCCCCCGGCCCTCCCCTCAACATACCTTTCCAGGAGTGCAGCCCGTGCGCATCGGCCCGGAGGGTTTTTTTCACCTGACGTATTGCACCAAGATTCATCCCGGCCACGGCTGGGAGGTATTGTTCGGCAACCTGCGGCGCTACGCTCCCGCCCTGAAAGCCAGGCTGGCGCCGGCTAAGCCCTTCGGCCTGGGCTTGCGTCTGTCCGCCATGGAAAGCGGTGAACTTTTGGCCGGGGAACGGCTTAAGGAGTTTCAGGACTTTTTGAGCGCCCACGACCTCTACGTCTTCACTCTCAACGGCTTCCCCTACGGCGACCTGACCGGTCCTCCCGTGAAATCCCGGATTTTTGCGCCGGACTGGCGAGAGCCGGCGCGGGTGCGCTATACCCTGGACCTCGTGGAGATTCTCCGGCGCCTGTTGCCGCCGGGGGTGGAGGGCGGCATCTCCACCATTCCCCTGTCGTACAAACCCTGGATCGCCCCCGGGGATCAGGAGGCCTGGGCCCGGATAACCCGGAACCTGGTGCAGGTGGCGGCGCGGCTGGCCCGAATCAAGGCGGCGGAGGGCAAGCTGATCCACCTGGATCTGGAGCCGGAACCCGACGGCCTCCTGGAGAGGACCGGGGAGGTGGCGGACTTTTTCCGGGACTGGCTCCTCGACACCGGCGCCCCCGTCCTGGCGGAACAATTGGGGATTACCGGGGGGGAAGCCCGCCAAGGTCTGCTCGAGCATATCCGGATCTGCCTGGATACCTGCCACCTGGCGGTGGAGTACGAGGACCCGGCCGCGGCCCTGGACACCCTGGCCGCAGCCGGCATCCGGGTGGGCAAGGTCCAGATCACCGCAGGCCTCAAGGTGGAATGTCCCCGGGAGGTCCGGTCGCGAGAGGCCCTGACCCGGGAGTTGACCAGCTTCACCTGTTCTCCTTACCTCCACCAGGTCATCGGGCAGGGGGCGGATGGCCGCCGGGTCCAGTTCCCCGACCTGGCCCCGGCTTTGCCTATCTTAACAGCAAGCCGGGAGGGCTACTGGCGCATCCACTACCACATGCCCCTGTTCGTGGAACAGTACCGGCACCTGGAGTCCACCCACGCGGACACCCGGGCGGTCCTGGCCTTACTCAAGGAGCGGCGTTTTACCCGCCACCTGGAAATCGAGACCTACACCTGGGAATGGCTGCCGGCGGACCTCAAGGTGGATCTAGAGGACTCCCTCCACCGGGAGTACCTCTGGGTGCTGGAGGCGATGGGATGCGACGCGTAACCAACCGGCGTTCCTGGTAATCTTAAGACTGCGGCCAGGTATTGGCGGGTGTAGCGGCGGGTTTAAAACCCGCCCCTACATTTTCCCGGCCCTCCCTGATAGTGTTGCGTTCCAAATATGTCTTGCATAAATGCCTTGGCTTTTTCCCTCCCCCTTGATGGGGGAGGGTTAGGGTGGGGGTGGAATAAGTCACCGATTAGATTGTCTTTTTCCCCTCCCCCCACCCCCTCCCACCGGGGGAGGGGGAGTTAAAGGTTCTGGATTATGAAAGGCATTTACGGGACACGACACTAGACACATCCCTACAGAGGAAAATCCCGCAAAATCCGGAACAGCACTTCCTCGCCGCCGCCGAAGAAATGGTCGGCCCCCTCGATGACCCGGACCTCCGGCGGCGGGGTGTCCTGCGGTGCCGCCTGGCGCTCCGCCAGGAGGGTCCGCAAGCTCGCCAGCGGGCAAAGTTCGTCCCGGTCCCCCACCGCGATGAGTCGGAGGCCCGGCACCCGGGGGAGAAAGCTCAAGTCCATGAAGGCGATGGGCGGCGCGATGAAGATGGCGCCGTCCGCGGCCAGCCCCTGGAGCAGGGCGCGGCCCGCGACCGATGCCCCGAAAGAGTATCCCACCACGTAGTAAGGCCCCGGAGTCCGGGACTTGAGGAATTCCAGGGCCGCAACCACGTCCGCCACTTCTTCCAGGCCGCCGCCGTAGGTCCCGGTGCTGCGCCCCACCCCCCGGAAATTGAACCGCAGCGCCGCCAGACCCCGGGCCGCCAAGGCGCGCACCGCGGTCCTCACCACGTTGTTGGCCATGCTGCCCCCGAACAGGGGATGGGGATGGGTGATGACCGCGCCGCCGGGCCCGGCGCCCGGCACCCACCGGCCTTCCAGGATAATCCCCGGCCCCGGGATGCTGACCGCTTCTTCCATAGGGCTCCCCCTGAAAAGAATGCAAGATGATGGTTACCATACCACAAGAGGCCGGGAGAGTCAGGCAGGAGCCCGGCGTTTCCGGGGAAATGTCGCCGCAGTTGGAGGTGGTTTTTGATGGATTTGCCCGCCCGAGTTAAGATATGATGCGTTGGGTGGATTGCCAGGCGCCGGCCATAGCTTGCCCGGCAACCGGGTCACTCATGATTAACTCATTATATCTCTTATAAAAAACCTGCCCGGCCGACGTCCTTGGACGCCAGAGATCGCACTATGACAGAGACGAAAATCGGTTTTGTGGGGAGTGACGCGAGAACCCTGCTGGCCGCCCTGGAAACCAGCCGCTCCAAGAGCGAGCTCTATGCCGGGGCCTACCGCGGGGTCGTGGTGAAAGGCACTGGCGCCATGGAGCCCTTTGCCCAAAAGCTCAACTGGCCCATTGATTTTATCCCGGTGGCCGACAACTCCGCCGAGGCCTATACCGCGGCCCTGATCGCGGCCTTTGAGGAAGACACCCTCGACGTGGCCCTGGTCATGCCCGAGGGCTTGCTGTTCGAGGGCCTGGTGGACCGGGTGGCGGCCGCGGGGTTCGGGGACCGCATTATCGGTCTGGATAAAACCGGCGCGACGTATGAAGCCGACAAGATCGCCTGCAAGCGCTTCTGCCGGGAAGCGGGCATCCCCGTGGCTCCGGACTGGACGGCAGTGGAGGCCCGGGACTACCCCGCGGTGTTGGCCACCTGCCTGACCTATCTCCACGACTTCGGCGGCGCGGTCTTGAAATACCCTTACAGCGCCGGCGGCAAGGGCGCCAGGATTATCCTCAACACCTGGGACGTCAAAGAGGTGTACGACGTCCTGATGAAAGACTACAAAGACGCCTACAGCCGGGTCTGCGGCAAAAAATCCCCCTGGCCCCTGCTCATCGAGGCCCGCATGTCCGGGGTGGAAATCAGCTTCACCATCCTGGTGGATAAACACGGCCACTATCAAATCCTGCCCACTGCCATGGACTACCCGGAACGCTTTGACCGGCCGCCGGGCCTGGACAATCCCATCACCGGCGGCATGGGGTCCATTTCGCCCCACCCCATGGAATCGCCGGCCCTTATGGAGATGGCCGACGCCACCCTCGCCCGGCCCCTCATCCGGCTCCTGCAGGAGCAGGGCACCCTGCGCCCCTGCGTGCTCTATCCGGGCTGCTTCGTGTCCTTTGACGGCAATTTTCAGCCCACGGCCATCCGGGTGTGCGAGATCAACATCCGGCCGGGGGAGCCGGAGTTCCAGCCCGTAGTGAAACGGCTGCGCAACCTGGGGGCGCTGGTGACGGCCATGGCTGCCGGCCACCTCCATAAGGTGGCCCCGGAAGTGCGCGCCGACCAGGTCTCCCTATGCATCGCCCTGGTGACCGGCCCGGGCGGCCCGCAGCAGCAGAAAGGCTACCCCTGGTCCCTGACCAAGGGAGAAAAGGTGGAGATCGACTTCGACTATTGCGACAAGAAGAAGATTACGGTGATGCCGTCGGCCATGGATTATGCCGACGGCGGGTTCAAATCCGACGGCTCCCGGGTGGCGTATCTGTTGGCCAACGCCACCGTCAAGGCCGGCAACACCTGGGGGCAGGCCGCCGAGCCCCTGCGGCAGAAACTGCTCAATGCCTTCGACCACGGCAAGATCCGGGTGATACCCCGGGAAGACGAGAAGGGCAACCGCCTGGCGTTGCGCCGGGATATCGGGGTGCATTACCAGAAGGCGGAAGCGCTTAAAAGCAGGGGTTAGGGGTCAGGGGCCAGGGACCAGTAAGTGCATTGATTCATCTGGCCTTTGATTGATCGTGCCGCACCGGGCAACATTAGCAATTTGAAGCAAACTGTCTAAGGTTTGAATTTGTTTTCTTGCGCCTTCTGGAGATCTCTCTTAGCTTTCTTTTGAACTTTTTTAAGATCTTCGATCAGCCACTTAATGGCTTCTTCAATTTCCACGTCGCCCATTAACTTATGACTTAACACAATCTTCCCTTGCACAATTTCATAGTAATCAGTGGAATGAGCAAGGCAGACCCGCACATAAGGGCTTAATGGTGGGTCATTTTCTCCGCGAGCTATGGTAATAACGCTGAAATATGCCATAATTTCCTCCGATTTATAATGTGGTTTATTTGCTGATTTAATTAGCAAATTTGAGTCTGGGCTTTTCTTTTTGGCCTTAATCAAATTCTGCCAACTCCTCCGGCGTCAAAGGTCGTGCCAAAGATCGTGGTGATATATCTTTCCTGAGAGAATTTATAATCTGCCAATTTTGTTTTCCGGGCAATTTGCACTCCCAAAAATACCACCCGTCTACCGAATTTCCAGTTACTTCCGTGGCAGCCCCAGACGGAGAAGAAAACTTTTTGCCATTAATAACCAAATAACCATTATCAACTCTCCCGTAATGCATCTGGCCTTTATAAGAGTTCTTAGTCCTAAATTCCGTTCCGTGAGGAAATACCACGCCCTTCCAAACCCAATCTTTTCCAGCTTTAGCTTTTTGCGTGATGGGTCTTTGCACCAGCTCCAGACCAAAAAGCTCGCGGAGAACATCGTTCGGGGTGGTGTCTTCATTTTTCCGACGAACAGTAATTGCCTTGAAGACGTCGAAGTCGATTTCAATGGCCATCATCTTACCGATTCTCCTGCTGGAATTAGTTTTAAGCATTTACAGGATAAATTATATATTTTTCATATTGCGTCGGCAAGAAAAATTTAGAGCCTGCATGAATTTTGGTTTGATTGGACAAAATATATCTAATTGTCTAGTTAAAAGACCAGATTATAGATAAAACACGGGTTTTAGCGGCTCAGCAAACCTGAAGAATAGACAAAATGATGAAAGGTGCGGGATGGCGGGCAGGCGTCGCCAAGCAGTTAGGGGCTTTCCTTGACCCCTAACCCCTAACCCCTGCCTCTCTACTGCACTTGCCCCTCTTCCGGCTCCACCTGGAATTTCAGGATTGCCGGCCGCCGGGTGCTGTCGATGTAACGGTTCCAGATGTCCCGCAGATCCTGGATGGCCCGTTTTACGTCCAGCTCCAGCCCCGCCGCCCGCAACTGCCCCAGGCCGTAATAGAGTTCGTTGAGCAGGCGTATCTGGGTGATGCTCACCACCTGCTCCATGGCATCCTCGGCCAGGGTCTTCAGGTCCAGCTTTTCCAGCTCCGACAGCTCGTTCAGGATCTCCACGGCGATGCCGGTGAGCAGGTCCTGATAGTAGTGGGGGCCGCTCAGGTCGATCTTGCGGCCCCGGCTCATGGTGATGGCGGGGGGCGCGCCCATTTAGCAGGCCGGCCCCTTTTCCGTCAGGTAACGGTAGATGGCCCCGTCATATTCGTGGGTCAGCTTGAAGACCTTGGTGGCCAGGTTGAAACGGGTGGCGAGATTGGTGGCGCCCTTGTTGAGTTTCATCTCATTCATGAGGTGAGGATAGTCCGCCGGGTCCACCACCACGGTCACGGCCGGGTAGTTTTTGGCCGCGGCCCGAAGCATGGTGGGGCCGCCGATGTCGATGTTTTCGATGGCGTCCTCCAGGGTGCAGCCGGGTTTGGCGATGGTTTTTTCGAACTGGTAGAGGTTGACCACCACTAGGTCGATGGGCTTGATGCCGTGGGCCGCCATCTGCTCCTGGTGGCTGGCCAGGTCCCGGCGTCCCAGAATGCCGCCGTGGATCTTGGGGTGCAGGGTCTTGACCCGGCCGTCCAACATCTCGGGGAAGCCGGTGAAATCGGAGACCTCGATGACGGGCACGCCGTTGTCCCTGAGGAGCTTGGCGGTACCGCCGGTGGAGAGGATTTCCACCTGGTACTCGGTGAGAAATTTGGCGAATTCCGCCAACCCGCTCTTATCAGTGACACTCATCACGGCCCGGGTTATCGGTTTCATGGGGTTCCTCCATCTCAGGGATATTTCTGCATTTTTTCTTCAGGGGGCGGTTTTGTAGGGGCGGGTTTCAAACCCGCCCCTACAACGGAAAACCTACTATAGACGCCCAATTTCCGCAAGACCGGAAAGGCCTGGCTATTTTTCTTTCCAGAGGGGCGGCTCCTGCGGTATGATGCAGTATGCGCTACGTGATTATCGGGGCCAGCGCCGCGGGGTGTGCGGCGGCGGAAACCCTCCGGCGCTACGCCCCTAAAAGCCCCATCACCGTCATCAGCGCAGAAGCCGAGCCCCTGTACAGCCGCCCGCTGCTGACGTATCTCTTGAGCGGCGAGGTCTCCCGGGAGCAGGTCTGGCTCAGGGGGACGGAATATTTCCGGGAGTGGGGCTTGGAGCCGGTCCTGGGGGAGCCGGTGACCCGGGTGGACCCCGCGGCCCAGTCGGTGCACCTCCGCAGCGGGCAGACCATTGCCTATGACCGCCTGCTCATCGCCTCGGGGGCCCGGCCTCGCCGGTTGGGGCTGACGGGCGAGGACCTCACGGGGGTGTACACCCTGCGCACCCTGGCGGACTGGCAGGTCCTTTCGGCCGGTTTGCCGCCAGAGGGCCAGGTGCTGGTGGTAGGCGCCGGCGCCGTGGGCCTGAAAGCCGCCGAGGCCTTGCGGCGTCGCGGGCATGAGGTGACCCTGGTGGAAATCGCCGCCCACGCCCTGCCCCGGATGGTGGACGAG
>JBAVUP010000143.1:0-1627 GCA_049696835.1 Desulfobaccales bacterium | reverse complement strand
GATCAGGGGCGTGCCGATCTCCACCCAATCCACCCCGGCGGGCACGGCCCGCTCGGCCACCCCCACGGCGCGGTGCAAATCCACAAAATCCAAGGCTAACTGCAAGATCGCCGACATAGTAGTTTTTCCTGAAAAGTATTTTGGGGAAGAGGGACCAGGGGCGTTTTCGTAAGTGCCCCTGCCCCTCTCCCCCAAACCCCCTCTCCTTAACCCCTTACAGGGGGATGGGAGGGGAGCTTGAGGGGAGGGCGGGGGAATACTTACGAAAAACTTTCCCCGGCCCTCCCCTCAAAAACCTATTCCAAATCCGCGTGGCGGTCCAGGACTTCGCCCTGGTTTCGGCCCAGGCGTCGCTGGTAGAGGATCAGCACCACCGCTTCCAGGAACAGGAAGGTAGCCTGTTCGAACAGGCTGCCGGGGCACTGGACCGAGTGGGCTTCCTGGTTCCGGGTCAGTTTGGTGGTGCCGGGGATGATGATGGTTACCTGGGCTTCCCGGCCGATGGTGGATTCCGCGTGGGTGGTCAGGGCCAGGGTGCGGGCTCCCACCACGTTGGCCCGGCGTTGCATTTCCCGGGGCTGAGCGGTTTCGCCGGAGCCGGACATGACGACGAGCAGGTCACCGGGGCGGACCCGGGGGGTCGTGGTCTCCCCCACGAAATAGACGGTAAAACCCAGGTGCATCAGGCGCATCAAGAAGCCGCGGAGGATAAACCCCGACCGGCCGGCGGCGCAACCGAAGATGCGGGGTGCGGCTTCGACTTCCTGGATGAGGGTCTCGGCCATCTCAGGAGTGAGCCGGGCCAGCACGCCGCCCAGCTCCTCATGCATCTGGTCCAAAGCCTGAGTGAATTTCAGCCCTTGAGCGGGCTCGGGGGATACGGGTTCCCGTGGCGGGTGCGGAAGGCAGTCCATTCTCTTCCCTCCTTAAGTCTCAGTCCAACTCGGGTTGGATCCAAGCTCTCCATTCCTTGGAGGAATCTCAATCGGAATTTAACACAACCCTGGCGAAATTGCCATAATTGTCACAAGAGAGTTGGGGGCCGGGAGAAAAAAAAGGGCACGGCTCGCCGTGCCCCTACAGTTCTTACTTATGGGATTGGGGCGAGTTTTTCGTAAGCGCAAGGGCTCGTGCCCTTAGCCCCCTCCCCCAAAACTCAATCAATCCTCAAATTTATCGTCGAAGACCTTCATGGCGCAGAAGCGGCCGCACATGGTGCACTGGTCTTCCTTGGCCTGGGACAGGTCACGGTAGCGCCGGGCTTTGGCCGGGTTGATGGAGAGTTTGATTTGGGTGTCCCAGTCCAGGGCCCGGCGGGCCCGGGACATCTTCAGGTCCCAGTCGGCGGCCCCGGGGAGATTCCGGGCGATGTCCGCGGCGTGGGCGGCGATGCGGGAGGCCACCACCCCGTCGATGACGTCCTCCACTTCCGGCAGTTTCAGGTGTTCGGCAGGGGTGACGTAGCACAGGAAGGCCGCGCCCAGGGTGGCGGCCAGGGCCCCGCCGATGGCCCCGGCGATGTGGTCGTAGCCCGAAGCCACGTCGGTGACCAATGGCCCCAGGACGTAAAAGGGGGCATTGCCGCAGTATTTTTGCTGCAGGCGGACGTTTTTCTTAATGGCGTGCA